>CAITEL010000422.1 GCA_903891375.1 uncultured Neisseriaceae bacterium | reverse complement strand
TAAGGAACAAATTCATGAATTTTATAACTCCACTTGGGGTACGATTTCATCTGGGTTAAAGGGTAGAATTAATGATAATTTTCAGAAGTTAAAACCTGTATTTTGAACTTGGTTGAGTATACTTACTTATATTTCCAAAGATCATTTAGTAAACCATTAGAATTTGCAGAGTTTCCATTTCCACCAAAAATCCACAAACCATTGTTACTATCAACCCACCCCACAGAATCCATTCTCGCACCTGGTATATTAGTAGAACTTCCTAAACCAATGCTACCATATACACCATAGGCATTGCTCTCATTGCTACCACCTATCCACGTCCATATATTATTATTTGGATTATATTGCCATAAGTCATTTAATATCCCAGATGTACTTGCACCATCTCCATCACCTCCAAACATTAATAAGCTTCCGCTACTGCTAGTCCATGATAGAGGAACTCTATGTTCTCTTGCTCCTGGAATAGTATTAGCATTACCTACACCTAAAACTCCGTACACCCCATAAGCACCACTAAAATTAGAGCCACTCATCCAAGTCCATAATCCTGATGTTATATTATACGTCCATAAATCATTCAGCAGACCTCTAGTACCAATGCCATCAATACCATCACCACCAAACAACCATAAATTCCCAGAAGCATCCAGCCAACTTATTGCATCAATCCTCGCACTAGGTACATTTAAACTTGATGATTCTTGTTGAACACCATAATTTCCAGCAGATTTTACAGTGTTAGCGCCAGAAATCCAAGTCCATTGGGCATTACTTATATTATATTCCCATAAATCATTCAGAACATTCACCGTGGCTAAATCACTGGATCCACCAAACATCCATAAATTGCCATTATTATCTGTCCAACCTATTTGGCCGAGACGTGCACCTGGATAATTACCACTACTCATAACACCTTTAGTACCATAAGAACCTGTGACATTTATTGATTTATTTCCACTCATCCAAGTCCATTGGTTCATTGCAATATTATACCGCCATAAATCATTTAATGAACCTGCAATACCACTCTCAGCAAAACCATATCCACCAAATAACCAAAAATTATTTTGTGTATCGTGCCAACTTACCGCACCAAATCTTGCACCTGGTATATTTGAGCTAGCGGAGGTTCCGAGAGTACCATACACCCCATAGGTATTAGCTGTGTTGCCACCATTAATCCATGTCCATTGATTAGTTATCGGGTTATATTGCCATAAATCATTGAAGGCAGATATTGGTGGAGCAATTTGTTGTGCACCACCAAATAACCAAAAATTGCCAGAATTGTCAACCCAACTAGTAGAAATAAAACGCCCACTCGGAATGTTACTGCTAGCTGGAACCCCCATAGTTCCATATGAACCACTACTATTGATTTGATTACTACCGCCAACCCATGTCCACGAATTACTTGCAGATGAAGAGGTACTACTACCAGCACTACAACCTGTGATCGTTAATACACTAGCTAAAGTAATTATTAAAAGTAATAAACGCATGACTCATATCCTTATAATAAGTTTCTATGGTATGTATGCTGTGTATCCATAATCTTTAGTAGGTGTTCCAGCCTGATAAAGCCCTAGTATATAATTTTGATAAACAGTATTTGCCGATGTCCATGAAGAAGCCGGGTAGTAACTAAATGGCGTCCATTGTGGCGTAGCGAATGTTCCGTTACTATTTCTGGTTATATGGGCAAAGGATGGAGTGGTTTTCCCTGAACCATTATTATATTGCCAATCTGCAGCCAAATTATATCCACCACTACCATCTGTTGTTATGCCTTCAAAATGTGTGCCAACAATACTTTCTGGTAAGTTTCCATAGTTAAGCGTAGTAAAGTTTGATTCTCTATTAGTAGCAGAATCCCAATCAACAATATAACCAATATTCATCCCACTTTCATTAATATCGCTATATCCACCAGTAATGGTGTAACTAGTACCACCATTATACCAAATACCATAAGCAGTAATACTTAGAGAAGGTGTTGGTATTTTGGTTAAATTAAAATAAGACCCCGTATTTATATTATAAATAAAGGCTTTTCCTGTTGCAATATTGGTATCGTAATTACCAACAACAATACCATTCATAACACTATGCCCGAGAGTGTTAATAATTGTATCTGTTGTTAAGCTAGCTGGATTTAATGTAGAGTACCCATTTAGCGTAGAACCATCAGATGCACCTTGGTATAGTAACCCAAGCTGTGCTATAGGACCAGCTTGTAACGTAGTATAACTACCTACAACCACAACATTACCATTTGTACTGTTATCTGGCCCATATAAAGAAGTAGCCGTGACAGTCAGGCTTTCACTAGATGGGTAATTAAACGCATTACATATTCCATTGCCAGAGATAGGACCTTGATACAAAAAGGCATGGTTGGCACCATATTGCGTATATACACCCGTAATATATACGTTGCTACTTCCTGTTACTTGACGTATTCCTGATACACCAGGAAAAGAAACGTTTATAGTATTCGGGCAATTAAATGCAGAGTAGGTAAGCTGTTGCGAATCTGGTGGCATCTTACCATTACCACAAGCTAAGATAACTATACCTAATATTAATAAGGTACTCATTTTAATATAATTTACAGTGAACTTTAAATGGTTGTACATAATTAACAATCCTTTGTAAGTCTTATAAATTGAAGCTAATTTAACCTAAAATACCATACCAAAATCCAGCAATAGTTGCTGTCATAAAACCAGCCATTACCGCACCAAATAGGGCTTTCCAGCCTATTTGCGCTAGTTCTTTTTGCCGACTTGGTGCAAGTACACTAAATACCCCCATCGAAATACCAATTGAAGAAAAATTAGAAAAACTCGCCAGAGCAAAAGTAGAAATAAAAATCGATCCTTGGGATAATACATGTTGAGTTTTCATCTGCCCTAAACTTACATAAGCCACAAACTCATTAAGAGCAACCTTTTGACCAAGTAAACTTCCCACATTTAACGTTTCTACCCAACTAATCCCCATAAAAAATGCGAAAATTCTAAAAATTTGCCCAAGCATATATTCTAAAGACAAGCCTTTAAACACCCCATTAGTCGACATCGCTATAAAATTATTAACACGTATAATATTACCTAAACCATTTAGCATGCCATTAAATAAATGCACTAATGAAATAACTGCAAGTAATACTGCAACCATAGCTGCGCCAATTTTTAAACCTGTCATAGCACCACTTACAATACTATCTAAAAAATTAGTCTGAAAATGCGCATGTATTTCAATTTTCTCTGTAGATACATTATCAAAATCGGTCTCAGGGAATAAAATTTTCGCAAAAATAATAGCTGACACCGCATTCATAAATGTAGCAGTTACTAAGTAATTAGCAAATTTTAAAGCTTCAACGTGATCACCACCACTTAAAAACATTAAATACATACCTAATGTTGAACCAGATAAATTAGCTAACCCCGCAGTAAATGCAAGAGCTAATTCTGAACGAGTCATATTCTTTACGTATGGCCCAATAATCATTGGCCCCTCAGATTGCCCAAGAAATATGTCAGCAATAACAACTAAACTTTCCACTCCAGATAATTTTACTGTTTTTCTCAGCAAAAAAGCAAGTATAGCAATTAAACGTTGAATAATTCCAAAAAAGTACAAAATCCCAATTAGACTACCGAAAAATACTAAAGTTGGAACTACAACCAACAAAAACACAAAACCAAATTTTTTGCTATCGACAAAGTCACCAAAAATAAACTGAGCTCCCTCACGTGCGTAATCCAACAACCCAACTAACCCAGCCGAAAAATAACCTAAACCTGAATTAATCAATGGTACATAACGAATTAATAAAAATAACACATTTTGCAAAACAAATGCCGATATTATTAATTTCCAATTTATCGCTTTCTTTTTATCTGAAAAACAAAAAGTTAAACCTATTAAAAAAACAAACCCCATTAATGCTTGCACAATCGCAAAAGAACCCATATATAAACCTCTTCTCTTTAAATAATTTTATTACTACTTACCTGCATTAATTCTATCATCATATTTTGATTGGTGGCAACTCACAGCCACGTAGTTACATGATTTTTTCGTTTATCCACAGCGAAATATCACGTAATTCCTCAGCACATACGCCATGTTCCATAGGATAATGCATCCATGAAATATTAAAACCCTCATTACGTAAAACATTATATGCATCCAACCCTACATTATAAGGTATTACTGCATCATGTTTGCCATGACAAACCAAAAATGGTGTTTTTTTATTAACCACAGCCTGTTTTACTAAATCTTCAACATCAGGAAAATAGCAGGAAAACGCAAGAACTCCAGCTAATTTAAACTTACTTAAAAGCGCAACCGTATAACTTACCACTCCACCTTGCGAAAAACCCGCAAGAAATATTTTTTCTGATTTCCACCCAGCATTCACAAATGAAGTAATCAAAGACTCTATTTGTTTAACTGATGCTAAAATACCATTCCGATCTACAGTATCACCTAATTTGGATAAATCACGAATATCGTACCATGCTCGCATTTCATAGCCATTATTAATCGTAATTGGTCGATACGGCGCATTGGGGAATACAAATTTAACACAAGACGATAAACGTAACTCTGGTATGATGGGCACAAAATCGTTACAATCCGCTCCCAAGCCATGAAGCCAAATAATTAGATATTCTGGTTCAGTATTGGGCATACTTAATTTCTCAATATACTCTAAATCATTTGCCTTAAGTTGTTCCATTATATATATCCTCCAATTTAGATAGTTTATTTAAATTAACACCTATAATGAAAATTATTTTATACCTAGATTCTTCTTCTGATAAAATAAAAGAATTATCATCTACTAATTTCACATATGGTGGGAGCATTTCTTTACTCTGATATGCGCTGAATATTAGCTCCAACCTTATTTAACTTGTTCTCCATACTCTCATAACCACGATCTAAATGATAAACCCGATCCACAATAGTTTCACCGTCGGCAACTAATCCTGCCAGAACAAGCGAAGCTGACGCACGCAAATCTGTTGCCATAACTGACGCCCCTGTTAAGAATTGTCCACCTCGAACCACCGCCACATTGCCATCTATGTCAATGTCAGCTCCCATGCGACATAATTCAGGAACATGCATAAATCTATTTTCAAAAATATTTTCGGCAATAACACTAGTGCCATCAGCAATACAATTCATAGCCATAAACTGCGCCTGCATATCGGTTGGAAATCCAGGATATGGAGAAGTGTTAATATCCACGGCATTTGGTTTTCCATTCATTAATATATGAATCGTTGATTCTGTTACAGTTACCTTGGCACCAGCTGAAGTAACTTTGTCAAGAATAGAACCCATAGTATCAGGGCGCACATTTGTTAGAGTGATGTCACCTTGTACCATAACTGCCGCAACAACATACGTCCCCGCTTCAATTCTGTCAGCAATAACAGAGTGTTTTGCTCCATGTAACTTAGCCACACCATGAATAGTTAATGTGTCAGTACCAATACCCTCAATCTGTGCCCCCATCTTAACTAAACATTCTGCTAAATCTGTTACTTCTGGTTCACGTGCACAATTTTCTAACACGGTAGTACCATCAGCAAGCGTTGCCGCCATTAATAAATTTTCGGTTCCTGTTACTGTAACAACATCCATAACAATACGTGCGCCTTTTAATTTATCAACCTTAGCTTTTATATAACCATTTTCTATCTCTATATGCGCCCCCATCTGTTCTAAACCCTTAAGGTGGATATCAACAGGCCTAGCACCTATAGCACAACCACCTGGCAGACTAACCTCAGCATGACCAAAACGAGCCAATAATGGGCCAAGCACTAGTATAGACGCACGCATTTGTTTGACTAAATCGTATGGGGCAATACAATTAGTCATGTTGTTTGCCGTGATTTTCATATTACCTGTAGATAACTCAACATCAATACCCATAAGTCTTAATAATTCGGATAAAGTTTTAATATCCCTTAAATGTGGCACATTAGACAACTCTAATGTTTCTGCAGATAAAATACTTGCACAAATTATAGGTAACGCTGCATTCTTCGCCCCAGAAATATTTATTTCTCCCTTTAAGCCCATTGATTTTTGTACAATTAGTTTATCCATTAACCTGCTCCCATTCATTATTTGTATAAAGTTTCATAGATAACGCATGAACTTCTTCTTTCATTTTGTGCCCCAAAGCACTATAAATAAGCCTATGTCTTTCAAGGCGTGATTTACCCTCAAACGCACTACTAACCACAACCGCATCAAAATGGCGACCATCACCAGTTACATCTAAAAAACTACAATCAATCATCTGACTAATCGCTTGATATATGATATCTTC
>CAITEL010000421.1 GCA_903891375.1 uncultured Neisseriaceae bacterium | reverse complement strand
CGATGAAATTATATGGAGAACGCTAGCACATAAGTTTTCACTTATACATTCTAGTATATGAGAATCTTTGGCATGAGAAGTTGTGATATATAAAAGCGCTTTAGCCATATATTCAGAAGAACTCTGAACTAATTGTAATTGAGAATAACTACTGTTACTTTTCATCAATTGAAGATAACAAACTCCAAGTCCAGATAAAATGTCCGGAAGTGCATATTTATGTCTTCTCATCATGATACATGTTGGGTCATTAAATAAGTTATGTATAAGTTTAATGTAACGCATAATTGATTCGATATTGTCATATTTGTCATTATTACCAACCCTGTGCATCAATTCCATTATTACATCAGATTCAGTGTAACTATTTACTTTAATGGGAGACCAATTGCTGATATTATTTAAATCATTTTTAGCTTTACCCTCCTGATTTTGACACCCAATACTATTCAAACGCATGTAGGTAAGCAACAGTTTGGCGAAACTGTTATTTTCTCCATCCTTATCTGCGGATCTCAATAAAATTTGATAAGCAGTTTTTCTTAGTTCTTGTTGCTGTGTTTCAGATAATAAATCAGCACCCTTATGGGTAACCATGCTAAAAATTATTGCCAAATCTTCTTGTGTGTATACATAATTTAGCCTCTTGTTATTCATTGCAATTAATGATTCTATTACAAAATTATAGTTTGTTCTATCTATATCATTATACCTCTCCAGTAAAGAATAAGCAACACGAGTAGCAAAAAACGTAGATTCCGCACACTTGTCTAGCAATTTAAATAAGGCATTAATTTCGTCTTTACCTAATTGTTCGTGATATAAGCCTATCCCCCACTCAATATCAATAACTCTTCCCTCTATACCTTCGCTATTATTAGCGAGATGCTTTATAAGCACTTCCCAGTGCCTCGCTAAAAATTGAATATATCGTAAAAATTCCATACCGTCGCATTGGGTAACCTCATCTTCACTTTGCTCAGATGACTGCGTCGATGTTGATGGTGTACCTACTTGATACCCAACACCTTGATTTGGGAGATTGTAAGTATGTTCTAGTGTTTCTACTGGTTCTACTTCTTGATTTGAAACAACTAGCTCTGGTACTCCCAAAGCATCATCGTTTGGTAAATTTGTGCTAAGTGGTAATGCAACCGCTTCTATTAATGATGATGAACGTGGTCTATTACTATCATTTATGATACTACGTTGAGTTTCAAGGTGAATGGCATAATACTGTTGTAATTGACGAAGTTTTACATGCCCATTTCTATCTGGTTGAAGATTAATGAAATGACCTTCTGAGTCTTGATACATCTGGTGACTACCATGTGTACGTAAATGCTTGTAGCCTTCAGTTTGCAGTTGCGCCACAAATTTTCTGAACTTTGGTGTGGTTGTAATTCGTTGATTCTGTGGCGTACTTGAACTACAGGGAGAATTAATTGAGCTACTCTTTAATATATTTAATTGATTAGTTACTTTGTCTAGAATTGCTTGTTTAGAACCATCATGTTGCAGATATACAAGCAACTCTTCTAATGCTTTAATATCTTGCGAAGTAAATGATTTTTCCTTATTTTCTTCAGTTTCAAAATAGTACTTTAGTGCTATTGCCTCACGACTTAATGATTTAGGTAATGACTGATAATAATTGGTGGTGGCACTTGATGTGCCAGCGCTTTGTCTTGGACGTTGGGCATTCGTATTGTGTGAACTATTTATATTATTCATCGTGAATCTTCTTTCTTTAATCCTTCGCACTCAGTTTTTAAACACTTTAAATATATAAAGTTTTACCAACTAGTCTGATAATTCTGTAATCTTATGGATAATTTAAATATCCTGTATTTATGTCAACCCCAAAATAAAAATTCCCACTATATTGCCATGTGGATAGATTTTGCGATTTGATCTTTAATCTCTAGCGTTAAGTGGTGTTCGCTTAGGGTGTAGTCCAAGGCTCACATCTACCATTATGTGAAATATTTCTACATTTGAACTATGCGACGTTTTGCCAACT
>CAITEL010000420.1 GCA_903891375.1 uncultured Neisseriaceae bacterium | reverse complement strand
CCTGAAAATACTGTAGAGAAAGTTTTAGTATGTAGTGGGCAAGTTTATTATGATTTAATTACTGAACGTGCAGTCAGAAAGTTAGAAACTAAAGTTGCAATTGTGCGTGTTGAACAATTATATCCATTCCCTATAGATGATTTTAAAAAAGAGTTAGCCAGATTTAAAAAAGCGAAAAAATGTGTATGGGTACAAGAAGAACCACATAATCAAGGGGCATGGATACAGATTCGTGATTATCTTGATAGTGTTTCAGATATGAAATTTGTGGAATGTACTCGTGAGGCATCAGCTGCACCTGCATGCGGCTTAACGTCTAGTCATGTAGCGCAATTAAAACAAATTTTAGATTCAGCGTTTAATTAATTTAAATGAAATCATTAGACACTTGGCTACTAAAGTATGGCGAATCACATAAAAATAAAATTAATGGGTGCATACATAAGTTGTGTGTGCCATTAATTTTGTGGGCAACACTACGGTATTTTGAATTCACTATTATAATAATAATAGTGAATGTGTTTGGCGAAGTTAAATTTCTTATTATGTCATAAGCATGATTGTCAGCAATACACTCTGCAACAGGATTAAGAGCTAACAAGTACAATGCTTGTTGACTTATACATGTCATATATGGGTGTATTCCAATTTTCTTAGGGATATAATTTCTTTTTGCATTTCGTTTTTTAAAAAATTTAATGTATCAGCTTTATATTGACGATATTGTTCATCTGCCTTTTCAGCACCAAAATCATACCTAGAAGATATCTCGTTAAGACCTGTAGCAAACCGTGTCATTATTTGATCTGTTTCTAGCATGCTTTCATATATATTATCTTCACAGTCTAGGTATTCAGTTAAAAATCCCCTAGCAGTTATTGTATCATCATCTGTAATATGTGACATTTTAGGGTATAACATACATGACGCGGTTATATCTAATAAATCTTGAAATGCAATTAAGTAGGCTAGTCCAATTTCTACTTTATCTGGATTATTTATGCCATTAGACTTCTTTAACGCATCAACTTTTTGATTTGCTAACGTTATGACATATTCAAAAGCAATTAGCTTACGCTGATTCTCATATAAAGTCTTCAATGAATTATTGTTATGATTTAATTTATTAGCAATCAGTTGCATACGCAAAAACCCAAAATGAATGGCATCGCCACAATCCCCTAGACTTGATGCCGCAATAGCTATACACATATTCCATATCTTCACGTTGTTAATCATTTGAATTATAATACCAGCTAACTCGTAATATATGTCTTTTTGGTGATTCATATATTTAATATCAGCTATTTCATCTATATTCATCACAAAACTTTTAAATTCAGTAATTATTTTTAATTTATTCCAATCTTGATGAAATTTATTGCTCAAATGTGTAAGATTTTTAATAACAACATTTTCAAAGAAAGAAATAAACCTGAATTCAGTATAATAAACTCTACAGTCTTTATGTAGCCCAATAAATTTGGGAAGTGTGATTATATTGTTATTAGATAAATTGATTTCTTTCAAGTTACCCAAACCTGTAATAGCATCATTTGAAAGATCAGTTATCAAGTTATCAGATAAATCTAACTTTTGTAATTTATGTAGACTTTTAACACAATTGTTTGGAAGAATGCGTATGTCATTATTTGATAAATATAGCTGTCTCAAGTTAGATAAATTTTTAATGGCCTCATATGGAAAATTGGCTATGCGATTGGAATCTAAAGAAAGATCCGTTAAGTTTAACCCATTGAATGCATTCGTCACAATATTACTTATTTGATTATTATGTAAATCAAGTTTAGTCAAATTTTCAAATATGCTTAAACTATCACTTGGAGGTATTTCTGTTAATCCTAAATTAGATAGATCTAAAGTATGGCTGGACTTATTATTTTTATACGCGTTTAAAATATGATTTTTTGCATTAACACGAGCCAACCGCTGTTCATTATTATCAACGACAGCATTTATCCATGCATCAAGCAGCAAGTTGGCTGCCGATTCAACAACAATTCCCTTTATTTCTTTAACAAAAACATCCTCATCACAATTTCTACAAAACACACCCTTTTTTTCTTGAATTGCCAAGCGTACTAAATTCATCGGGATCTTACCCTTGTTAATTAATTCAATTATCATCGTTCTTGCCCTTTTAGCAAGAATACTGTATCGGTTATCAAATAAATTAATGAACTTTTTATTCACATTCGTATCTGCATAATTATCTCTCATTAAACAAATATTATTAAATAATTTAATACAATCATTAGCATCTAACAGTTCATGTTTTTTTTGGATAATTTCAATTATTCCAAGTTGTTTACGTAATTCCACCAT
>CAITEL010000419.1 GCA_903891375.1 uncultured Neisseriaceae bacterium | reverse complement strand
CTGCTCTTGCTATGCATAGACGTTGTTGTTCACCACCAGATAATTGTTGTGGTAATGCGTTGATTTTATGGGCTAACCCTACATGCTCTAATGCTCGTTTGGTGCGTGATTTTATTTCACGGTGTGTATAACCAAGAATATCAAGTGGTAGGCGAACATTATCAAACACTGTTCTATCAAAAAGAATTTTATGATCCTGATAAATAAAGCCAATATGTTGCCGAATAATCGTTTTATGATTTTGGTTAGTATTGGTTAGGTTTATATTGTTGACCACGATCGTCCCATGAGATGCGTTTTCTATTCCTGCCATAAGTTTAAGGATAGTTGATTTCCCAGCACCAGAGGGACCAGCTAAAAATACTAATTCGCCACGTTCTATCGATAGCGTTAAGTTTTCTATTGCGGTGATATTGCCTTGATATTTTTTATTCACCTGCTCAAATGAGATAATTTTATTATCTACCATATTATGTTTTGTTTCCGAAAAATTTATATTAGGATGACTATAAGTAATGATTTTACACTAAATTCTATATAATATTCTGATTATTGTGGTAATATAACTAGTTTTTATGAAGATGTTCTTTATTTAGTAAGTAGATTTTATTATGTTTAAACTTAATCGAATATTATCGTTATTAATCATGGTGGTAACACTATCACATGCATATGCAGACGTTATGTTATATGGTAAAATTGTAGCAGGTGTGGAGGATGACCAGTTCCAGAATACTACGGTTCCTGGTACTGGAAGTGTGCAAGATTATGGCTCATACTTTGGTATTAGAGGCAACGAAGTACTTACTAACCAATCTAGCTTTATTTGGCAGGTTGAACAATTACTTGATATTTCATCTGGTCAATCATATTATAGTACTACGGCAGGAGGTCAAGTAGTACCAAGTGGTAGTGCGCCATCGGTTGGGCATGACACCGTTAGTTATAATCAATTTGCAACAGGTGACTCATATATGGGGCTTCGTGGTGAGTGGGGGCAAATTCGACTAGGTAATTTATCTAGTTATATGCGCTCGAATATGGGTACGGTGGACGTGTTTAATTATGGTGATGGTCAAAATGGTTTGGCGACATGGTCACGGACTAGTTCAAATGTTATTTTGCCTAACTCAATAGGTTATAATTCTTTGGCATGGAACGGTATAACTATTGGTATGCTTTATTCGTGGGATAATTTGGGTCAAACTGGTTTCAATTCTGAGGTTGCGGTTCCATCTTATGGTAATGGTCTAAATGGTAATTACAGTGGCGGGGTTTATTCGTTTGGGGTGGCATGGAGTAATAGTAACTTTGGAGTTAATTTAGGTGGGTTAATTTGGCCAACTGTTGGCAAATATCCATCCAATAGTGTAAGTGGTGGCAACCCAGCTGGGGTAACTAATGCCTCGATATATGGCAACGCCTATGCTATGCGTTTAGAGTTGTCCTATAATGATCCTGACGGTGTATTTATGGGCTTAGGTGTGCAGTCAACTAATGGTTTGGGTTGGACCGCTTGGGCTAATTCTGGTGGGTCATTTAATAATTATACGGCAAACTCTGGATATAACTATGCAGGGCTAAATTCAGCTGAATATCAAACACAAGAGTTTGCAACATCAATAGGTTATCATTTAGGTGTTTGGGCACCTAAAATAGGTTATGCATATGGTAATAATTTAATGTACAACACTTCGATAGGCGGGGCATTAGGTGGTGGAAATAATCAAATTCCAAACTCAGGTTACCAGCAATTTGTTGCCGAATTAGATTGGAATATAGACCCAGAAACGATAATGTTTCTAAATTTTGGCCAAATTTGGTACGGTAATACGCTACAAAATATTTCTTATTGTGGCGTGAGTTGTAATGGAGGTAATCCAGTCGGGACAGTTAATGCAACTAATCAGGAATTTTTTAATCAATCAACTATAGGTTTTGGTTTGTCTCATACTTTTTAATTTTGAAGATACTCATCATCTTTGAATCTTGGACATAATTAGTAGATAAGTACCAAGACACAAATTTTCGGACATTTGTCATCCCAGCGTAGGCTGGGATCCAGACATTGCCCTTATTAAATTTAAAGGACATAAATATCCTTAAATAAAATACCTGATAACATGTGTCTAG
>CAITEL010000418.1 GCA_903891375.1 uncultured Neisseriaceae bacterium | reverse complement strand
AATATATTTTTTGAAAGCAGTGCAACAAACGAACTTTAACTCAAGAGTGATGACTCATGGTATACTAATGCCATTAATTCTGTCAAAAATAATTAATATTTGATAAAAAATTAATTTTATTTGCAATTTTTAGGTGAAAATGATGAGTGAAAACAGTTCGATAGATAATTTACAGCTACAAGAGTGGCAAGATTCGATAGATAACGTTATAGATTATGACTCGGTACATAATGCGGAATTTTTAATTAAAGAAGTAGCAGCAAGATTAAAAAATCGTGCAGGAATAAACGTGTTGGGTGCTACAGTTACAGATTACATAAATACAATTCCAGTTGCAAAGCAAACTGTGTATCCAGGCAATAAAGAAATAGAAAACAAAATATCAGCATTAATCCGTTGGAACGCTACTGCTATGGTTCTTAAAGCAAATAAAATCAGCACTGAATTAGGTGGACATATTGCATCATATGCGTCGTCATCAAGTTTATATGAAGTTGGATTTAATCATTTTTGGCGTGCACCACATGGGGACTGTTATGGTGATATGGTCTTCTTTCAAGGTCATTCTTCACCAGGTATATATGCTAGAAGTTTTGTTGAGGGTAGATTAACTGAAGAACAATTAACTAATTTTCGTCAAGAATCAGCAAAACCAGGTTTATCATCCTACCCACACCCATGGCTAATGCCAAATTACTGGCAGTTTCCTACGGTATCTATGGGTTTAGGTCCATTGATGTCAATTTATCAAGCACGATTTATGAAATATATGGGAGATAGAGAATTAGCTAACGTTGATGGACGTAAAGTGTGGTGTTTTATTGGCGATGGTGAGACTTCAGAGCCTGAGACTTTGGGTAATATTCATATTGCATCACGTGAAAGATTAGATAATTTAATTTTTGTAATTAATTGTAACTTACAGCGTCTTGATGGACCTGTTAATGGTAATGGTAAAATCATTCAGGAAATGGAAGGTTTATTTACTGGTGCTGGGTGGAAAGTTATAAAAATTGTTTGGGGTAGTGGTTGGGATATATTACTTGAAAAAGACACAACTGGCAAATTAAAACAATTAATGATGGAGACTGTAGATGGCGAGTATCAGGCTTATCGCTCTAAAGATGGCGCATATATTCGTGAGAAATTTTTTGGTAAATTTCAAGAGACTTTAAATTTAGTGAGTGATTTAAGTGATGAAGATATTTGGAAGTTAACACGTGGTGGTCATGATTTAGATAAAATATACTCAGCATATTCTGAAGCGGTCAATAATTGTGAAGGTAAACCAGTGCTTATTTTAGCTAAGACTATCAAAGGTTATGGTATGAAAGGCGAGGGTGAATCACAAAACGTTGCTCATAATCAAAAGAAACTATCGGTTGATACATTAAAACATATTTGTGAAAAATTCGCTATTCCGTTAACAGAGAAAGAAATTAATGAATTCCCATTTTTACAACCAGAGGTGGGTTCTCCAGAATATAAATACATACACGAAAAACGGGAGAAATTAGGTGGCTATTATCCTATTCGTAAGCCACTAGAAGCTAAAATTAAAATTCCAGATTTAGCTGCTTTTGAAAATTTATTAAAAGATACTGGTGAGCGTGAAATGTCAACTACTATGGCATTTGTACGGATGTTAAACACTTTGGTTAAAGATAAAGAAATTGGTAAGTTGATTGTACCAATTGTGCCTGATGAATCAAGAACTTTTGGTATGGAGGGAATGTTTCGCCAATTAGGTATTTGGAATCATGGTGGTCAAAAATATACGCCTGAGGACTCTTCGCAATTGATGTTTTATAAAGAAGATATTAAAGGACAAATTTTCCAAGAAGGGATCAATGAACCAGGAGCTATTTCTACGTGGATAGCTTCAGCTACAAGCTATGCTAATCATGGTGTTGTAACAATTCCATTTTATATTTATTACTCAATGTTTGGCTTTCAACGTGTTGGTGATTTAGCGTGGGCTGCTGGTGATATGCGAGCACGTGGCTTCTTAATTGGTGGCACTGCTGGTAGAACCACCATAAATGGAGAAGGTTTACAACATGAAGATGGTCATAGCCATATTCAAGCTGGTTTGATTCCTACTTGTGAGAGTTTTGATCCAACTTTTGCTTATGAGGTCGTGACTATAATTCGCCATGGCTTAAAAGAAATGTATGTAGAAAACAAAGATAAATTCTTCTATATAACTCTAATGAATGAAAACTACTCTCATCCTGAAATGCCAAAAAACATTGAAGATGATTTAATTAATGGTTGTTATTTATTTAAAACAGTGGGTAAAAAATCAAATAAATTGACAGTCAATTTACTGGGTAGTGGAACCATTTTTCGTGAGGTTATTGCTGCTGCTGATTTATTATCTGAAGATTTTGGTGTGTCGGCAAATATATTCTCTGCAACTTCGTTTAATAAATTACGCCGTGATGGGATGAATGTTACACGTTATAATATGTTAAACCCAACCAAAAAAGCACAAAAAGCATTTGTAACCGCACAATTAGAAAAAACTAAAGCAATGGTTACAGTGGCATCAACAGATTATATTCGTAATTATGCGGATCAAATCCGTGAGTATGTACCAGGCTCATACACTGTATTAGGTACAGATGGTTTTGGTAGATCAGATTTACGTGTGGCATTGAGAGAGTTTTTTGAAGTAAATAGATATTACGTAGTTGTTGCAGCCTTAAAAGGACTTGCGGATAAAGGTTTAATTGATGTTAAATTAGTACAAGAGGCGATACAAAAATATAACATAAATAGTAATAAACTAAACCCTTGGCAAGTATAGATTACTCACCTGCACTATACATTAGCACGGGCACAAATTGAGGTTTTTGATGAGCGCCGTGTACAATAGTACATCAGGAGCAAAAACAGAAATCTCAATACATGCCCCGTGTTAAGTATAATTTTATCGCCATATTTTGTCGACTTATACGCGGTATTAGAAAAAATATAACGATAAAATTGCGAATGTGAGTAGCTATATTTTTGAATTTGAGATTTTAATATAATAAAAAGGATATAAAAGTGATTAAAACTACTAAAAATAAGGAGCAGAATGATTTTTTGTATCCTAAACTATTTGCAGACTTAGAAAAAGCACGCTGGGTTATGGCAACTGATATCAACTGGGATACATTTGATATAAATTTATTGAATGATGAACAAGCGCAAACAATAAAGATGAATGCAATAACGGAATGGTCAGCATTACCTGCAACAGAGATGTTTTTACGAGATAATAAACATGATTCAGATTTTTCGGCATTTATGTCGATTTGGTTTTATGAAGAGCAAAAACACGCTTTAGTTTTAATGGAGTATTTACGTCGTTTTCGTCCAGATTTACTTCCAACAGAAGATGAATTACATGCGGTGCGCTTTGAGTTTGATCCAGCTCCTGCATTAGAAACATTAATGTTACATTTTTGTGGTGAAATGCGTTTAACTCAATGGTACAAAAAAGCTTCAGCTTGGCATACCGAACCAGTTATTAAGCAAATTTATAAAGTATTATCAGCAGATGAGGCACGTCATGGTGGTGCATATTTAAAATACATGAGAAAAGCTATAGATAAACTTGGGGACACAGCGAAAGTGGCTTTTGCCAAAATTGGTGTTTTGATGGCTAGTAGTGGCATTGCGGGTAAACCATTGCATCCAACCAACTTGCATGTGAGTAAAGCTAATTTTCCTAATGATACAGTACAAAGCAGATTACCAGATCCGTCATGGTTAGAAAAATGGTTAGATACGCAAATCGACTTCGGTAAAGATCAAGAAAAAATGGTAATTAGAACTATTTTTAATAATTTATCGACGCTATTTAATGAAGTAATTGAAAGTGCTGGCGATCTTAATAAACTACGTAAACAGTTTTTAGCAAATATAGCGATAGAATAGGTAGAAAAAGGAATAAACATATGAATAATTTAATTGAATTAAGAGTTCCTGATATTGGTGGGAGTTCAAATGTCAATGTCGCTGAAATGTATGTAAAAATAGGTGATAAAATCAATAAGGATGATAACCTTATTATGTTAGAGACTGATAAAGCAACAATGGAAGTTCCAGCCGAATGTTCAGGTGTAGTTAAAGAAATCGCAATTGTAGTAGGCTCGAAAGTAAGCGAAGGCGACTTAATTCTAAAAATAGAGACGGACACCAAAGATGTTGAGGCAAAAATAAATACAACTACGATTAACGAAGTTAAAGAGGAAACACTAGTAATTGCGCAATTACCTACAGCCGCTACAAAAATTAGTGAACCAACAGTAGTCTCTCAAGCAAAAACTGTTTCAGACCATGTGGTAAACATAGATGAAGTGTCTTTTTCTAAGGCATTTGCGTCACCATCAATCAGAAAATTAGCTAGGGAACTTGGGGCTGATTTAGGTAAAATTACTGGCACAGGTACAAAAGGACGTATTACGGAAGAAAACGTTAAAGCCTACATAAAAGATGTATTAACTGGGCAGATTCAGTTGTCAGGGGTTACTACTGGTAATGGTGGTGGTTTAGATTTATTACCATGGCCAACAGTTGATTTTACAAAATTTGGTGAAGTTGAAGTGAGAGAGTTGTCACGGATTAAAAAATTATCTGGGGCTAATTTAGCTAGAAACTGGGTTATGATACCACATGTCACTCAATTTGATGAGGCTGATATTACTGAGTTAGAGAATTTCCGTAAAGAACTAAACGAAGAGTATAAAAAGACTGATACAAAAATCACTCCGCTAGCGTTTTTAATTAAGGCGAGTGTTTATGCGTTAAAAAAATTCCCAGAATTCAATGCTTCGATTGATGGTAATAATTTAATTTATAAAAAATATTTTAATATAGGTTTTGCTGCCGACACACCAAATGGTTTGGTGGTACCAGTATTAAAAGACGCAGATAAAAAAGGTATTATTGAGATTGCACGTGAGACTATCGAACTTGCTAAATTGGCACGTGAAGGTAGGCTTAAACCAGCAGATATGCAAGGTGGCTCATTTACGATTTCAAGTTTAGGTGGTATTGGTGGTACAGCATTTACCCCGATTATAAATGCCCCAGAAGTTGCAATACTGGGAGTTTCAAAATCTAGCATTAAACCAGTATATAATGGAACAGAATTTTTGCCCAAATTAATGTTACCGCTGTCTTTATCTTATGATCATAGAATTATTGATGGGGCATTAGCGGCGAAATTTACTAGCTTTTTAGCTAAAACAATATCTGATATTAGACGTTTAGTATTATAGTTAGGAGTAAACCTAAGATATGAATCAACTTGAAATCCATAAAGATGCTCAAAGTTATTTTAATAAAAATAACTTTAAAAAAGCCTTAGATATGTATAAAATTTTAAATAAACAATATCCATCAGCAGAGTATCAAAATAATTTGGGATTATGTTATATTGAAAGAGCTAAAGAATTAGCAGCAAAAAATATGTATCAGGAAGCTAATACTATGTGGGAAAACCATAAACAGTATTGTAACAATTGTACGCATGCCAGATTGCATATAAATTGGCTTTTGATTATGCAAAAATACATAACGGCGGCACAAATGTATTGCAAATATATAGATACAATGTCAAAAGACGAGCAGTTTTTCATTGAAGAAAAATTTGCCGCATTATTTTTATCAGACCATAATGAGGAAGAAATTACTAAATTGGAAGAAATATTTGGGGAAGTTTCTTTACTTAATAAGCATAAATCATTTGCATGCAATGCTATTAATGCTTTTTCATTAAATCAAATAGAACAATTAAAGACGGCATTAGATGGTATTTCTTATCGTTCACCATATAAAAATTTACGAATAATTTTAAAAGAGACGCTTAATGAAAGAGCAGTTGTTACGGCCAGCTCTGTAGCAAATATTCCAGCAACATCGCCATTTTACGAATTATCAAAAATATTGTGTAAACAAGAATTAGCTCCACATAATTTGATTTGGCAAGCACTTCTATCTAAGAAATTTATTGAAGCAGAGTCATTATTATATATGAATGGAGGAAGCAAAACATTATGGAAAAATCTTCGTTCACTGTTAGATGTGAATGCTAAGTTAGACGCAAAGAAGTTGCTTAATATTATTGTTGATGAAAAAAACGTTATAGGACTTAGTAGAGCAAGACGATTATGTTATTCCTTAGCTTTATTTGATCAATCACAATTAGGCTTATTTGAAAATCATTTTGGTAAATTAACTCTATTAGAAACAGCCCATTTTAAAAGTTTACGGAGTATGTTGAATAAGAACATTTGTCCACATTGTGTATGGGATCAATATGCTAATTTACTTAAAAAAGAATCTAAAAATGAAGAAAATAATTTTGAAATAGCTCTAATTCTTAGATTTAATGCTAAATTATGTGAAAACGACGCTCGAGATTTTCATGATGATTGGCAGGGCTTTTATATTTCAGCTTTGGAGGAAAGCGTACAATTTGATCCATTCTCTAAAGATTGTTATTTGAACATTCTCAAGTTCTATTTGAATAATGGTAGCAAAACGCAATATACTAAATGGTTAAAAGAAGCTTATAAGTATTTTCCTGAAGATAAAGAAATTTTATATCTGCTTTTTGATAATTCGAGAACTAAAAAAACAACGCTAAAACAAACATTGGGAATAGCAGAAAAATTATTGATTTTAGATACAACAAATAGTAATTTTAAGCGATGTTATTTGGAAGAAAAACTCAATCAAGTTCGTGGTTTGATTAAGTTAGATAAATTTAAACAAGCCAAAGATATTTTGCATGAATTATCTACGACTAAAAGTTGGATTCAATCAAGTTATTCAAGGTTAATGAAAAATGTACGTTGTCTAATTGATTATGCTAATGGGGATTTAGATATAGCTAAAACAACTTTTGCTGACGGTAATACTAATTTCTTATCACAGTTACAATTATT
>CAITEL010000417.1 GCA_903891375.1 uncultured Neisseriaceae bacterium | reverse complement strand
TTTTACCCCAGAGAGAGCTTCTTCATAATTGAATAACGGAGAACTCACATAAAATTCTCCAGAATTATTTAAATATAGTACATTATCTATTGTTAACGGCTCATTTTTGATAAAAAATTTATCCAATATTTTCTTCACTGTATCTGGATACTCTATGGTAGTGCGAGCCACCGCAATTGTTGGCACAAAATAACCATCTAAAATTCCAGAGAATATTCCATGCTCAATCCTAGTATTATATTTAATTGAATATGATGGTTGCAACAATGATGATTCTTCTATATTAGGCATAATTTTTATAACATTAGCTAATAGCTTACTGTTTATTTTAATTTCAGCAGTAACATTAGAACTAAACAACCCCTTGTTATACACATAACTAACCACCTGAATAAACGGTGAATTTGTCATTTGTGTAAACTGTTTGTCCAGTTCTGACTTTGTCTTAAACCCAAAAATAAACGATGTTGCTAACTGCACAACAGCAATGAATACAATGAGTAAAGCAAAAAAACGTAATTTAAATTTTAATATTTTTTTTAACATGAACTTAATCTCTCTTAGATAATTACTACAAGAAAATTACATCTTCTATGTAGAATTGATTTATAATCATTGCATAATTATACACTAAATTCACTTTTAATATATGGAGACATTATGACAGACTGCCTTTTCTGTAAAATAGCTAATAAAACAATTAACGCAACAATCGTATACGAAGATAACGAAATAATTGCCTTTCATGATATTCACCCTAAAGCCGATATTCATATTTTAATTATCCCAAAAATACATATTGAATCTATGCTACATACGGATAACTCTCATGTAGAAATAATAGGTAAAATTATGCTTAAAACAAATGAAATAGCTAAGAATATGGGTTTAGAAGCAGGATATAAAATAAGTATTCATACAGGCATTAAAGGTGGACAAGAAGTTCCACACCTGCACATTCATCTTTTAGGAAATAAATAATGGGTAGTTTTAGTATTTGGCATTGGTTATTGGTTTTACTAATTATTATATTAATATTCGGTACCAAAAAACTTAAAGACATTGGAAAAGACTTGGGAGAAGCTGTACGTAATTTTAAACGTGAAGTTGATCCAAATAAAAAAGTTCAAGATAAGGGAGATGCAAAAAATAATTCTATAAGTAAAACATCAGAGTCCTTAGGTGATAAAACCGATGATAGTTGAGATTATTGTTACCAATCAGCTTGAAGCCGTAACCGCAGAAACATTTGGTGCCAACCGCCTAGAACTAATACATTCGTTTGAACACGGCGGTCTTTCTCCAGCTCTGGAATTAACAAAAACCGTTTGTGATGCAGTAAACATACCTATCAATGTTATGCTTAGACCACATAATAATTTAAGCTTTAACTATTCCAAAGCAGATACTGTTATTTTATTGCAAGAGTTAGAATATATACGTGATCATACTCATGCCAATGGAATTGTTTTTGGCGCACTTGACATCAATGGTAATATTGACACTGCATTATTAACTTTAATTATTGCTAATAAAGGACATTTAACATTAACTTTTCATCGTGCAATTGATGCATCAACAAATATCATTGACTCATACAGACTATTACTAGATACCGCAGAGGTTGATTGGGTACTAACCTCTGGTGGTAAAAATACTGCTTTACATGGGCTAGATGTAATAAAAGAAATGCAGTACCTACATAGAGACCACGCTAATGCAACAATAATTGCAGGTAGTGGAGTAACTCCCGAAAATGTTCTTAGTATAATAAAACAAACTGTGGTATCTGAAATACATCTAGGAACTGGAGTTAGAACTGGTGGTATATTGATGCAAGCAAAATTTGAAGAATTGCACAAACAATTGAAATTTATCACAGCCAATCTTAAGTGAATAACTGAACCGCTACTACCAACTGCACCGCATATGCAATATAAATTTTCACCAATCTTCTAATCACAATTAGTATATAATATATACTTATATGTGTGCATTTTAATCACTACCTGATAGTGTGTACCAATAAGCTGCTCCGCTACAGTTATGCTAAGTAGATACAAAAGAAAGAAAAACGTATGGCAAAAAAAATATATT
>CAITEL010000416.1 GCA_903891375.1 uncultured Neisseriaceae bacterium | reverse complement strand
TAATTTATTTACTGCTTTTCTAAGCATTTCAGTATATAATGAAAGTCCAACATCTTTTATATCACCTGATTGACTGTCCCCTAAAATTTCACCAGCACCACGAATTTCTAGGTCATGTAAAGCCAGATTAAATCCAGAGCCAAGTTCACTAGTCATTTTAATTGCCTCTAGTCGTTTTTCTGCATCTTTAGTAATATTTTCTGGGGTAATCAAATAACAGTAAGCTTGATGATGAGATCTACCTACACGTCCACGTAATTGATGTAGTTGGGCTAAACCGAGTTTATCCGCACGATAAATAAAAATTGTATTGGCATTAGCAATATCAATCCCAGTTTCAATAATAGTTGAGCATAATAACAAGTTATATTTTTGTGCAATAAAATCACGAATGGTTAATTCTAGCGTGTGTTCATTCATTTGTCCATGAGCTATAGCTATTTGTAATTCAGGCATTAGTTCGCTTAAGGTGTTATACATGCTACTAATTGTAGCAACATCGTTATAGAGAAAAAATATTTGCCCTCCACGACGAATTTCTCGCATTATCCCCTCACGAATAATTTGCTTGTCTTCATTGCAAATGATTGTATTTACCGAAAGTCTACGTTGTGGTGGGGTAGCTATTATAGAAAAATCACGAATACCTTCCAATGCCATAGATAACGTACGTGGTATAGGTGTTGCAGTCATAGCTAGCGTGTCTACATTAGCTCTTAATTTTTTAAGCTTTTCTTTTTGTTTAACCCCAAAGCGATGTTCTTCATCAATGATAACTAACCCAATGTCTTTAAATTGGATGTCATCTTGAATTAAACGGTGAGTTCCGATTAAAATATCAATATGGCCAGATTTTGTTAGTTCTAATGTATCACTGATTTCTTTTTTTGTCTTAAAACGAGATATTTCCGCAATTTTAATCGGAAACCCAGCAAATCTATTGACAAAACTTTGAAAATGTTGCTCAGTCAATAGTGTAGTTGGTGACAATATAGCTACTTGTTTACCGTTCATTGCACAAATAAAAGCAGCTCGAATAGCCACCTCAGTTTTTCCAAAACCAACATCACCACAAATAAGTCTATCCATTGGTTTTTTGTCTAACATATCTTTAATGATAGCTTCGAAACTCACTGTTTGGTCGATTGTTGGTTCATAACCAAATGCAGTTGCAAAATCTTTATATTCATCAGGTAATTTAAATTTAAAACCTGTTTGTAATTCACGATTGGCATATAATTCAAGTAATTCTGCGGCTATATCATTTATGCGTTTTTCGGCTTTAGCCTTGATTTTAGCCCATGAGTTTGACCCAAGTTTATTTGGGGTGATATTTGTTTGCTCAACTTTTGAATAACGGCTAATAAAATGAAGATTATGTATCGGTATAAATAATTTTGATTCGTTTTGATATTCTAACTCTAACATATCATAACTAATATCTGCTATTGTTTGTGTGGTAAGACCTTTATAGATACCAATACCGTGGTTAATATGTACCACAAAATCACCTATTTCTATTTCAGCTAAATCACGAACAATAGCATCATTATTAAAATCAGTGGCAGTGGATGAGGTTTTCTTTCTGCGACAATAATTATTGTTGGATTGGTGTGAATTTGGGTATAATTCTTGTTCGGTAATATATGCGGTATCATTGCAAATAAAACCGTTATAAAGAAAAGCTTGAATAATTTTAAATTTATCTTGTGTGCTGGTAGAAATAACATTGTGATGAGCAAGTGTTTGGTTCATGATTTCTACACGCCCAATGCTTCCTACCACTAAAACTACCGTCCCGTTAAAGGATGTAATGAAATGTTTTAATTTAGCAAATTGGTCTGCGATATTCGTAGTTACGCCAACATCTGGTAGTTGTGTGATATTTGTATCCAGTGCACCAGATCCACTTACTTCAAAACTATTAAATTTATTTATTTGCGAAAAAATAGTTTCAGTAGGGATAAACACTTCAACTGGTTTAAGGCATGGGTACTGGTAATTATATAATGCATATCTACGATTTATTTCTTGCCAATTGAGATTCAATTGATTGATAGTATCTTCATGATAAACTATTTGCCAATTATCATCAAGATAATCAAATAAACTAGCAGTCTGTGAGAAAAATAAAGGTAAGTAAAACTCACTTCCTGCTGGTAACATTCCGTGTTTTATTTCGTTTACATAATCTTTATTACTCAGTTCTGGAAAATAATTGGCATAGCGAGTACTAAACTCTTTTAAATTATCGTGATCCATGGGGTATTCACGTGCAGGGATTAATTCTATTTTATTGGTGTTTTCTATTAATTGATTGGTTTTTACATCAATTATTTTTAATGTTTCTATTTCATCATCAAATAGTTCAATTCTGATAATATTCTTATTTCCCATAGGGATAATATCAATAATACCACCTCTAACTG
>CAITEL010000415.1 GCA_903891375.1 uncultured Neisseriaceae bacterium | reverse complement strand
CCACGCTCATATATTGCCGAAATAATATTAGATGACGGGTTGCATGATTTTATAGAACACTCCGAATTAGTAAATAACGTACTTGATTTATGCACAGGCAATGGATCATTAGCTATTATTGCTGCTGATTACTTTTATGAAAGTAATGTTATTGCCTCTGATATAAACACTGACGCCATAGATGTTGCAACAATTAACATAAAAAAATATGATCTTGAAAATGTGATTGAATTACGGCAATCAAATTTATTTGAGAATTTATCTGACTGTGAAAATAAATTTGATTTAATTATAACCAATCCACCGTATGTTGACGATAACGTAATGGAAGAATTACCACGTGAATATCTTCATGAACCACGTATTTCACTATCTGGTGGCGAAGATGGACTAACTTTAATTGATACTATTTTAAAAAATGCTGGACAATACCTAAATGAATTTGGTATACTGTTACTAGAGATGGGTAATAATAAAGATGCATTAGAGTCGCAATATTCTGGTTTAGATTTTAAATGGATGAGCACTAAAAATGGTGACGGCTTTGTATTTGTATTAACCAAAAATGATTTAGAGGGCTACTTCTTGGAATGAGACATTCTTTAGCCGTTATACTATTTCAGCCCGAAATCCCCCCGAATACAGGAAATATAATTAGACTGTGTGCAAATGCTGGGGTTGAGCTACACTTGGTAAAACCGTTAGGTTTTCCACTTGAAGATCAAAAACTTAAACGTGCTGGCTTAGATTACCACGAGTACACAAATCTTGTGGTTCACGATACATGGGATTGTTGTGCTTTATATTTTAAAAATAGACGAATAATAGCCATTGAGACATGTGGCAATTTAACTCATAGTAATTTTAACTACCGTAGCGATGACGTATTATTGTTTGGCTCTGAAACAAAAGGTTTACCAGAATATATATTAACATATATTAAGAAGGAAAATGTCGTTAGGTTACCTATGCTGAAAGGTCAGAGGAGCCTTAATTTATCTAATTCTGTAGCAATTGCCACATATGAAGCTTGGCGGCAATTAGAGTTTATCGGAGGAGTCTAAATGAGACTTAAATATTTAATTACTTTATTTGTTTTTTCTTTCATGTTTATAAAACCTACATTTGCCGTAGTAAAAAAACATGCACATGTAAGTACAAAGCATAAAATTACAAAAAAATCCCACAAAAAAGTAAAAACAGCACAAGGAAGAAAAGATTACATGCATGGTACTGCTAGTTATTATGGTATTGGTGATGGGTTTAACGGCAGACAAATGGCAAATGGTGAAACTTTTGATACCAACAATCAATTCATAGCCGCACATCCTACTTTACCATTGGGTACAAAATTAAAGGTGATTAATGAACACAATGGTAGAGTTGCCTACGTTGAAATTAAAGACCGTATGCCTCGTGGTCGACGTGTTATTGATTTGAGCTATGGCGCAGCAGGCACACTCGGTATGCGCAATAGAGGAATCTCACCAGTTACTTTGGTTAGAATTGATAATGCTGAATTTTATAAACAAAAACATCAAATTCAAGAACAATATGAAAACACTCAAGGATAATCAATTAATATGGCTGAGAACCAAATAATATCTTTATGTTGCGTGATTTTATGAAAAGGAACTAACTCACTACTCATGTGTTATAATTATTAATTATCCATTCGAATAATTTCCTTAGGTTTAACGTAAAAATCATGATAGATCAATTAAAACCACTACCCGTGAGTAACTCAGATATTACCACCATACTTGGCGCTGGAAAATTCATATAGAGCCAATAACTTTATGGTGAAACCTCTTCATTCATGGCAGATGTTGACAAATAAAATATTTAATTGCAGGGTCTAAAACTTGATAATAATTATTATGATCTTGATATATTAAATCAAGTTTTTGTAATACTTGTAAGGTTTTCTGAATTGTAGATGCAGTAATTTTAGCAAATGTTGAAAATGCTTCACTATGTGGTTCTATTGTTGGAGAAAGTGCCAATGCGGTTAAAAGTTTACGCTGTATCAACGTTAATCTACTAAAATCACTAATAATCCAGCTACTTTGCTGTTCAATATAGTTGTCCCAAGTAGTTAAAATATTCGAAATTTGTGGAGGATGTTCATTACGCCACAATCCTCTACATAATGTATTGACATAATATGGGTGACATTCAGTAATATTAATGATTTCATTTATAACATCATCAGTTAGCGTTTGACCCCATTTTTGGGTAGATAACCCATTTAAAAAAGTTCGATAAGAATCTGCTTGTATTCTATTTAGAGTCATTAAATCACATAGATGGTATAATGGTCTAGTTTTGTCAGAAAACATCTCATTAAGTAAGTGTCGATTACTGCCACAAAAAATATACGTTATAGATTTACTGCGTTCAACTGCATTTCGTATTGAGGTT
>CAITEL010000414.1 GCA_903891375.1 uncultured Neisseriaceae bacterium | reverse complement strand
TAAGATTTAGATTTTATATAAAAATAGTTCCCTATACGATTAATATGATCTTTTAAATTCTCATTGTTAATATTTACATAAAATGATAAATCAATCATGTAAGGCAATAATAAATCATCTAATTCACCTAAAATTAAAGTAAGAAGTTTATGAGAATTATCATTACTAATCATTGTTAGATCTATATATTATCGATTACCCATAAGTTTATTCTACAACACGTCAGAAAAATGTGGACGTAATTTGGTAAACACTTTGTTACCAACAAACAATAATACAAGTACTAATACCCAAAAATACAATGTCTGCCAATAATGCACCCAAAAAGGACGATTGAATAATAAAACATCACGTATACCATCAACAATATACGCAAATGGATTCAACTTAACAATATAACTATATTTATGGGATAAAATATCTTTATTCCAAAATATCGGCGTTGCCCAAAACATAACTTGCATAAAAATAGATACAAATTGCCCAACATCCAACATAAATGGCATTATCGCCGATAAAAATAAACCTGCCCCAAGAATTAAGATTAGCGCACAAAATAAAAAATAAAATATCTGCAACCACATCAAGGTGGGGTAAAATTTATATAATAAAATACAAAGCAACAACAAACCCCAAAATGCCGTGTTTACTAAAAATGCAGAACCTATTTTAACAATTGGTAATAACTTTACTTCGAATACAATTTTTTTGACTAAAAAAGACTGATCCACAATAGCACGTGATGAACTAGTAATTGCTTCACTCATAAGAAACCACGGTACCATGCCAGCTAATAACCATGCAAGGAATGGAACATTATCTACTGGAGTTGCTTTAAAACCATGCGTAAACACAAACCAATAAATGGCAACCATAACTAGTGGCTGAATAAATGCCCAGATTATTCCAAAATGATTACCCAAATATCTATTTTTAAAGTCACTTTTAATTAGATTCCACAGCATTTGCCTGTGATTATATACATTCTTAAAAAAATTCATACTTTATTTTTCTCTATTTCATGCATCAATTATTGTGATTGTTTATCTCAATTCACACTATCATGCCACCAAAAATTTCACAAAATGATAATAAATAAACTGTTTCTTTGAAGTAATTCCAACAGTTACGAGCGATATTATACACCAACCAATAAAATGAGGTTACAATTAAATTCAACTATTTGCCAAAATTAGCATGACTCCCAATCTATATCTACTAAACCTTACTTAATTACAAGATTCACAACTATATCAACTCTACATTAGGTTCGGTTAACATAGTTTTTTTCTAACCAATGCAAATATTCACCACTTTGAACATGAGTTACCCACTCTTGATTGTCCAGATACCATTTAACTGTTTTTTCGATACCAGTTTCAAATGTCTCCTGTGGTTTCCAACCAAGTTTGGTTTCAATTTTAGTTGGATCCATTGCATAACGATAATCATGCCCCGCACGATCTTTCACATACGTTATTAACTCGTGGTAACTCTTGTTATTCTGACGTGGTTTTATTTTATCTAATATATCACAAATAGTTTTAACCACCTCTAAATTAGTTTTTTCATTATGACCACCTATACAGTAACTCTCTCCGACAATACCGTTTTCATATGCAAGGAGTAATCCACGAGCATGGTCATCTACATACAACCAATCACGCACGTTTTCACCCATACCGTATATCGGTAATTTTTTTTCTTGTAGTGCATTATTTATTACTAATGGAATCAATTTCTCTGGAAAATGATATGGGCCATAGTTATTAGTACAGTTTGTAATAACTATCGGCAAATCATAAGTATGAAACCACGCCTTAACTAATAAATCGCTACTCGCCTTACTTGCTGAATATGGTGAGCGTGGATCATAACCTGTACTTTCATCAAAATACCCCGTATCACCCAATGAACCAAAAACTTCATCAGTCGATATGTGCACAAATTTAAATTTAGTTAGAATCTCTATATTATTAGCTGATTTTAATTGGGTATAATATTCTTTAGTAGCATCAAGTAACGTATAAGTACCAACAATATTAGTATTTATAAATGCCTCTGGACCTACAATAGATCTATCAACATGAGATTCAGCGGCTAAATGTAGAACTCCAATTGGATTATACTTATTAAATAAATTACGTATTGCTTCTCCATCACAAATATCAATCTGTACAAAGGCATAACGTGAGCTATTACTCACATCTTTTAACGATTCTAAATTACCTGCATAAGTCAATTTATCAATATTCACAATATTATAATCTGTATTCTTAATTAACAAACGAATAACTGCTGAACCAATAAAACCAGCACCACCAGTTATAAACAATGTATGACATGTATTGCTCATTTATATCCTTAAATAAAAACTTCGGCATCTTTAAGTAATGGTTGTAGTTTATCCTTATCAGATAGGGTAATCTCTCCAGATATTTGTGGCCATTTAATTCCGATTACAGGGTCGTTATACAAAATACCTCTGTCATGAGTTGGCGAATATTCATTAGTAGTTTTATATAATAACTCCGCCACATCCGACAATGTCATAAAACCATGAGCAAACCCTGATGGGATATATAACATATGTTTATTTTCTGCTGATAGTTCATAACCAACCCATTTACCGAATGTAGGCGAACTCTCCCGTACATCAACCGCCACATCAAATACTACACCATTGACACACCTAACTAGCTTACCCTGTGCCTTTGGTTCTAATTGATAATGTAACCCACGTAGCACACCATAAATTGAGCTAGAGTGATTATCTTGAATAAATTCTTCTTTTATTCCATGTTCATAAAATTTTGATTTTTTATAGCTTTCAACAAAAAACCCACGAGCATCACCCAGAACTCGTGGTTTAATTAAAATCACCTCAGGTAACTCTGTTTTAATAAATTCCATAATTCTATTCGCTCAATATTCTACGTAAATAATTAATATAACTGCTTTTACCAGCACCCACTAACATTTGTTTAAGCTCAATCGAGGATAACCACCCTTTATGATGAGCAATTTCTTCTAAACAAGCCACTTTAATCCCTTGGCGATGTTCCACTGTTTGAATAAAATTAGACGCTTCAAGCAATGAATCGTGGGTTCCAGTATCTAACCATGCAAAACCACGTTTCATAGTTACCACATTTAATTGCGATTGCTGTAGATATACCTTATTTAAATCTGTGATTTCTAATTCCCCACGTGGTGATGGTTGTAGATCCTTAGCATATTCAACTACTTTTGCATCATAAAAATAAATACCAGTTACTGCAAAATTTGATTTGGGATGAACTGGTTTTTCTTCTAAACTAATTGCGATTTTGTTCTCATCAAACTCCACCACACCATAGCGCTCAGGGTCTGACACTTGATACGCAAATACCGTTGCACCAATTCCAGTCTTTGCTTTTAGAAGCATCTCGGTTAAGCCATTACCATAAAAGATATTATCCCCCAAAATCAGACATGCAGGTGAACCATTTAAAAAATCTTCGGCTAAAATCAATGCTTGTGCCAAACCTTCTGGCTTCACTTGAACTTGATATGACAATTTAACTCCAAAACGACTACCATCACCAAGTAAGTCTTCAAAACGTGAAATATCTTGTGGAGTTGAAATAATAAGTATATCTTTAATTTCCGCAAGCATCAACACTGACAATGGATAATAAATCATAGGTTTATCGTATACTGGAAGTAACTGCTTTGATATTACATTAGTCGATGGATGTAAGCGTGTTCCATTACCTCCCGCTAAGATAATCCCTTTATAATTAATATTGTTATTAACCGACACAAATAACTCCTTCGCCCATTCAAGCTTCAAATGCGACACTAATACCCTTATGTCGATATACGTGATTTAAATGTTTAAACATAACCTCATTAGGAGTTAAATAACCAAGAACCTTTCTTGGCCTATTGTT
>CAITEL010000413.1 GCA_903891375.1 uncultured Neisseriaceae bacterium | reverse complement strand
GACCCCATATTTCTTAAAACTGGACTAAAAACTGGCATCCAAATTAAAACCCATAACCCAAATGAAGTTGGAAGTGACTTAGTAGCTGGAGCAATAGCTGCAAAAAATATGTATCCCAAAAAAAATGTAATTATTTTTGATTTAGGTACTGCCACAACATGTAGCTATGTAACTAGCAATGGTGAATATCAAGGAGTATCTATCGCCCCTGGTATTAGACTAATGATGTCATCCTTACAGGGCAATACCGCAAAATTATTTGGTGTAGATATTGTAAAACCAGACGTAGCAATCGGAAAAAACACCAAGCATTCGATTCAATCTGGTATTTATTATGCACAACTTGGACTTATAAAACAATTAATTGAACATACTTTGATTGAGTATAATTTAAAAGAAAAACCTGTAATTATTGGTACAGGTGGTTTTTCTTATTTATTTGCTGATTATAAGATTTTTGACAATATCGTACCTGAGCTTGTTTTATTAGGCATTCAACAAATGTTGATGTTAAATACAAATGTTTAACTCTTGTTATCAATATAAATATTTTAATATCGCTTTTGATATTTGAATGGACAATAAGAAATAGTGGTATAATCCGCCTCTATAACTATACTTAGCATGCTAAGTATATCAAAAATAATTTTAATTAGGGAGTTAAATTAATATGCTTAAAAACTATGGAATCATACTTTGTTTAATCTTTTCTTTAGTAGCCTGCGCCAATAATCCAATCCGCTCATACAAAAATGATAGCGATAAAATGCTAACAGCAATTAACAATAACTATAGTAATTCTTTTATTGAATCTGCTGTGTACGGCAACCCCAAAGAACCAGACATTTTATTTTATTTGGAATACGGAACTTATATGCGTTTAGTATCGCAGTACAGCTCCAGTGATATACAATTAGCTAAAGCACAAAAAATTGTTGATGTATGGGTAAATAGCTGGAAGAACACAACCAGCGGTGCTATTGCATCAACTGCAACACAAATGTTAGTCAATGATAGTGCTACCGATTATGAACCGAAAGGTTATGAAAAAACCATGATAAATACATATAGGGCACTAGATCATGTCGATAACAATAATTGGCAAAATGCACGCATTGAAATCAAACGAATGTACGAAACAGAACAAGCTATTGCTAATTATAACCAAGCAATGTATATGAAAGCACAAGCTGAAGCACAAGAAAATAGCAAAAATGCCAATGCTAGTAGCTTGAATAAACAAATCTTACAAAAATATAATTTTTCTGACATAAATACACCGCAAGTACTAGCCTTAAAAAATAGTTACCAAAGTGCCTTTAGCCACTATTTAGCTGGATTTGTCTTTGAAGCACTTGGTGAACCTAGTCTATCTCGCCCAGGTTATTTGAAATCTGGACAATTAGCACCATTTAATACACTTACACAACAAAGCATTACTAATCTTGATAATGGTAATACCACCAAAAATGGATACGCTGATATACTGATTATTCAAGAGATTGGACATGCTCCACAAATTAAATCACACGAAATTCATATTCCATTTTCGGTACCAATTGGCGGACAAAATTGTGTAACAAATATTAATTTGTTCTTCCCAACATTAGTCCCAGACACATATAACACAACTGATGTAACCTACCAAATTGATGGACAAAATCAAAATCAAGAGCTATTCACAGATTTTAATTTGATGGCAGCTAGAAATTTACACGATATAATGCCACATTTAATAGCAAGAAACATAGCAGCAGCTATTCGAAACATAAGCACTTCTGCAGCAAGTTGCTCTGCTGGTGGAAGTATTGGTGGAATATTAAATGTTACCAGTATGATTGCAGGAGCGTTATTGGATCATGCTGATGAGAGAGCTTGGGTACTTTTACCAAGCAAAGTTTATTTAAATCGTGTACAATTACCACTTGGTAAACATACTTTTAGTATCGTAGTTAATGGTAGGATTTATACTCAAACAATAAATCTTAACAGTAGCTACCAAGTAATTGATATGCGAATAATGGATAATAAGTTCTTCTTAAATACACAAAAAATATAATTTTGGAGAGTTAACGACATGAAAAAGACTTTTTTATTAGCTGGACTAGTCATTGGATTACTCAGTGCCTGCTCTACTAACAAAATAAAAGATCAGGTAGAAGTAATTGGCGATAGTCTAGGTGACATTCAAATTAAAGACTTACGCTCAATGCAAATTAATGGCTTATTAATGGCTCAAGGTACTTTTTTTAATAAAGGAAGTAAAGCTGTTAATGGGTATTATCGTTGCAAATTTTTAGATGCTACTAATTTCCAAGTTGGGGACGATCAAGTATGGCAACTATTGACTGTATACCCGAATCAAAATGAATCATTTAAATGTAATGCTACAGACACAAATGCCACAAACTTTAAAATTGAATTCTCAAATAACGCTGAGAATGTAACTGTTTATCACTAAAAAGGAGCTTAATAAATGAAAAAATTTACCCTGCTATTATCAGGTTTAGTTATTGCAAGTGCAATTTCTAGCTGTTCAACCCCATCAGTGTCATATGTTGACCCTAACTCAGTAAACAATCTGACAACTAATTTTACTATGACTGACCTATTGCAAGTTAGCCAAACTATGGCTACGAAGTTAATTAGTTCTGGTAAAATTAACCGTTGTGCTTCATATACGGTATCCCCTGTGGTAAATAAAACTGACCAGTATATTGACACTTCAACAATTACTCAAAGTATACAAGATAAATTATCTAACTCTAATGCTGTAACTGCTAACTATGTAGTATCAGGTGCCGAAATGCAAAATCAAGTAGATGAACTTCAACGTCAAAATCAAAGTGGTTTATATGATAAATCAACTACCGCTAAAATGGGAAATATGACTGGTGCCGAATGTCGTATTGATGGTTTTGTAAATAACATTACATCTGTTAGCCCAGATGGCAAAACGCAACGTGTTGATTATCAATACAATATGAAATTAATCAATGTAAAAAAAGGCATGGGCTTATGGTCTGATCAAAAAATAATTTCTAAACAAAGAAGTTAAATTAATAAAAAAGGCTACGTTAAATGTAGCCTTTTTTATTGTCACTTATTCTGGTTCCCACCACCAAATAAACCACCTATGGCATTAGTAACTTGTTTACTCACATCATCTACTGTCTTATCTGCATTTTTATCACCCAATGATTTTTTAATCTGATCGCCTATCGTTTGATTTATACCCTGTTTAACTACATTTTGTATTTGGCCTTTGTTCTGATTAACTGCGTAATGAATTAATTGTTGCTCTATTGATTGCCAATTGAGTGTAGCATTAGGATTTACTGTGCTACCTGAGAGCACTACTGGAAATTCTAATTTTTTAAAAATTGGATTAATCCCATTCACATTTATTTTTGCCATTGCCTTATAATTTAATGCTTTTGTAACTAAATTGACAGCTCCAGAACCGTGTACTTCTACACTTGGCCCATTCAATTTAAAATCAGATGGATTAATTATTCCTTTATTTATAGTGGTATTCAACGTAAAATTACCTAAATTTGTGCTTTTATTTAAGTCACGTTTCCCTGGCTTTATTGCATCTGAAACTTCACGTTGCATTTTATTAACCGCCTGTAAAATATCGGCACTATTCATCAAAATTTTCATAATATTATCGTTGCCTTGGCCTACTTTATTAATATTTTTATCTAACTCTAGAACTAATTCATCACAACTAATACCTTTTAGCGTTATATTACCAGCTTTAACCGTTTGTCTACCTGTTAATGTTTGCAATGGATTTGCTAAATTAAGTGTGGAATCACCATTTAATTGAATTTGTTTAACTGGTACACGATAACCATTTATATTACTAATATTAGCCATATCTAAGCTATTTACAAATAAGTTTTCTGTTAGTATAATTGGTTTAAACGAATTAAAACTCAATTCACCATTAATAACTGTTTCACTTATACCTAGCTTTAATCCTTTTAATGTAAGGCTGTTTGTACTACCTTGTAATCCACTACTAAAGCTTACCCTTTCCAACCATTGTTTATTGGCTAAATTTGGTGCTGACTCTCCTAATTTGCGCATAATATTATTTAGAGAAAATGGTAAGAAATTAATATCACCATAATATGTTGGTGATTTATAATTTTGTAAATAAAGATTTGCATTAGCTGCTAAATCTGATGCAAAATTAAAGCTTAAATTAGTAAAGTTAGCTTTAGTTTCTGTAATTTGAAAATTAGATTTTATCGCAAAGCTATTTAATAACGATTTATTTATCCGTGATGAATTAGACACGTTAAAATCATTTAAAATCTGATTGAGATTAAACGGTTCTAGTTTAAAGTCACCTTGCACTGCCATCTTAGAAAAATTTGTCATATTGATATTTGCCACCCCATTGATTTTGTTATTTAAACTAAAATTAAAATCTTGTATTTTTACTTGAGTTTTGTCACCATTGATTTTACCCTTAAAGGTTATATCGTTTAGCATATTTATCTTCTTAGCATTCTTCAGTAAGTTAAACTCTGTTGCAATATCCTGTAACATAAGTTTAGTAACATTTATTTCACCATTAAACTTAGGATTAGATAAATCATTTATTTTAAAGTTTAAATTAGCTAAAATTTGATCGTTATAATTTAACTGCACTTTTTCTAGATTAATTAAATCTTGTGCCTGATCAAAAAACACTTCACCACCAAAACCTGTTTCTAATATTAACTTTGCATTAGATAGTTTATAATGTTTTTTATTGTCAAAATCATCGTAGTCAATATTAGCATGCGTCAGGCTAAACCCACCTAGTTCTAATTTTAATGGTTGGGGTTTTTGTGCATCTGCGGTTGTTACAGTTGATACTTTACTTGGTTTATTGAAAGTCCAATTATTCGCCCCATTTTTTTTAATCAATGATACATGCAAGCCATCAATTGCTAAGGTTTTAAAAGCAATGTGTTTTCTCAATAAAGGAAGTAAAGCAACAGCAACATCAGCCGATTTAAATGACATAAAATTACTGCTAGCCATAAACTCAGTTGGATTTGATAACGTTACATAGTTAAGTTTAATGCCTAAATTAGGATAGATTTTCCAATTAATATCCCCTGTTATTATTAAAGCACGCCCTGTTGCCTCATAAACTGATTTTTCAATAACAGGTTTAAATCGATTAGGGTTGACTAATGTAATTAAAGTCGCCACAACAAGTACAAAAACAACAATAAAACCAATTAGACTAGCTATGGTATACTTAATCAATTTTTTCACCCAGATTTCCTATTAATAAACTTAGAGCATTATTATACCCTTATTTGTATGTTTTATGAAAATAACTGCTGTTACCACCAAGTCAAGCAACACCACACACTGCGTTTTATAACTTTTAACTTCATATAAATGCATATGTGTCTACGTGAAATATGGTAAACTAACCTAGTTAGGTTGTATATAAAAAAAGGATATAAATAGATTGGATAATAATGAGATCGATAACTTCACGCTTACTAAAATTGATTTGATTCATTTAATGCAACATGCCACCACTCGTGACGATATTAATCAATTACGTAATGAAATGAATGGGCGGAGCGTGTGGCATTTTACTATGGATAGGTAACTCCACACTTATGTTAAGCCTTAACTACGTAAATAGGTTGGTGATTTTAATGTATTTTCAAGATTTGCTAAAAGCGTTTGCTCTTCTTTTTTATTCAATTTAGCTTTTTTAATAAATTTTATCAAACTACCAACTATATGCATTCTATCATAACCTACATATTCTAACGAATCTGAATTACTAAATGCATAATCCACTTTATCAATAGTAAAACCACCTTTACCATCCAACTTCACCTCAAGAGTGTTTACTGGACCAAAAAGATTATGTAAATTCCCCATAATCTCTTGATATGCACCAACTAAAAACACTGCAAGCAAATATGGATCTTCCACATCATAATGTGGTAATTTAATTGAGGGTTCATTACCCTGATAATCAAGATAATTAGAAATTTTACCATCCGAATCGCACGTGATATCTTCAATTATTGCCCGCATTTTAGGCTCCTGATTTAAATGTGTCAGTGGCATAACAGGAAATAATTGTTGAATCGCCCATGAATCTGGCATAGATTGAAATAATGAAAAATTAGCAATAACCTTCTTTGCCAAATCTTCATCTAACTTATCGTATAGTTCTCGATGAGAACGATATTCACGATTTAATTTTTTAATTAACTTGAGTTTAATATGCGAAAATAATTGTTCTGCAATTGCCCGTTTTTCAATAGGTAACTTTCCATCTGCAAATCTATTCTGAATACTCTCGACTGCCAAGACACTTGAGGAAAATATCTCATTAATCGGTAACTTATCAAATGAGTCAAGAAGGTCTTCTAACTCCAATAAGTCTTCATCATTACTTTTAACCTCAGGGACATCTTCCCCTACGACACTTTCCACCTCTACAATATTAGTTACAAATACGGCATGGTGTGCCGCAACTGCTCTTCCTGATTCTGAATATATATCTGGTATTGGTACGTTAGCGAGTTCCACTGTAGTTTTAATCGTGGATAATATAACATGCGCATAATCACTTAAATTATAATTGGTGGAATTGAAACTTCTAGTTCTACTACCTTCATAATCAACTGCTAAACCGCCACCAATATCGATAATTTTAAGGGGAACACCTAATTTATATAATTCTACATAGGAAGTTGACAATTCATTGATATAATGATAAATATCTTTCACATTAGCAATCTGCGACCCTAGGTGACAATGTAACAAATGTAAGCAATCCAGAAGATTATTATCCTTTAACATTTGCACCAAGTCTAATACCTGTGTTGTATTTAATCCAAACTTTGATTTTTCACCACCAGAATGAGCCCATTTACCAGCCAACGTTAAGGCTAATCGAAACCTCACCCCCAATAAAGGCTTAACACCTAATTCTTTAGCTAATTCTATTACATATTTAGCTTCCAGCATTTTTTCAATTACTATTGTTATATTTCTACCAAGTTTTTTAGCAATTAATGCTGTTTTTATATATTCTCTATCTTTATAACCATTGCAAATAATAGGTGTTTTATTATCTTTTAATGATGACAACACCGCTAAAAGTTCAGGTTTACTCCCAGCCTCTAAACCACGACTATCTTTTATGCGTAATACACTATCAACCACAGCCTTGTACTGATTCACTTTTATAGGATAAATTAATGTATATGCCCCAGAATATGCAACTTGTTTTTTCATATCATGAAAAGCTTTGATAATTCTCTCTGCTCTATTTTGTACAATATCTTTAAAGCGAATAACTAATGGCGTACTTAAACCCATCTTTTTTGCTTCATTAACGATTTCTTGAATCACAACTGGTTTGTCCGCAAGGTATTTCCCACGTTTTACCGTGATAGCTCCACTTCTGTCTATATCAAAGTAACTATTACCCCAACCAGACATATTATAAAACTCACGACTTTTTTTTGCATTCCAAATATTAGTCGCAAGAGTTTCTTTTTTTACCATTGTAAGTTTTCCTTTTCTTATTTACCATCTAAACCTGAAATTGCGGTATATAACTCTGGTCTTCTATCACGAAATAGCCCCCAAGATGCACGTTTTTCTGTGATTTTATCCAAATCAAATTGTGCCGTTAATATTTCTGATTTATCACGACTGGCTTCTTTTATTAAAGAGCCATCAACATCGCAAATAAAAGATGAACCATAAAAATTGATTTCACTATTAGCATATACTTCTTTACCAATCCGATTGGAGGTGATAACTGGAATTATATTACATGCTGCATGACCACGCATACACATTTGCCAATGATCTTTAGTATCATGTGCACTATTTAATGGTTCAGAACCAATCGCGGTTGGATAAAAGAGTAACTCAGCTCCCATTAACGCTAAACATCTAGCAGTTTCAGGAAACCATTGATCCCAACATATGCCTATACCTATTTTAGCATACTTAGTGTCAAAGACTATAAAACCAGTATCACCACCATTAAAATAATATTTTTCTTCATAACCTGGCCCGTCTGGAATATGGCTTTTGCGGTAAACCCCAAGAATTGTACCATCAGTATCAATTACCGCAATTGAATTATAATAAGCTTTATTACAACGTTCAAAAAAACTAATAGGTAACACAACCTTTAGTTCTTTAGCAATATTTATAAAATGTTTTATCGCTAAATTCTCTTCTAAAGAAGTAGCCAACGCAAAATTTGATGGTTTTTCTTCTTGACAAAAGTATTGCGTTTCTAATAATTCTTGTAATAAAATAATTTGAGCACCCTGACTATGTGCCTGTCTTACTAGTTTTTCGGCATTTGCAATATTTTCTAAAATATTATCTCCACAACTCATTTGTGTAGCACTAACCGTAACATTTCTCATTATTTAAAACTCCTTACAGAATATGCGTTGGCATTTGTTGCGTAATACAGTGAATATTGCCACCGCCTTTGATTATCTCTAAGCTATTAATTGCTACTATTTTACGTTGAGGGAATAGTTCTTTTAAAATACTCATCGCATTATTATCACTAGTTGTTGCCACCCCACCAAAAGTCGGTAAAATCAAACCACCATTTACTAAATAATAATTAATGTAACTCAAAGTTAAAGGTTCACCCTGATGTAAAATTTGTGGAGGTTGTGGCATAATAGTTATTTCCAATGGCTTATTATTGCAATCAGTAGCCTCTTTTAAAATCGCCAAATTTTCTATAAAATTAGAGTAATTTGGATCATTTTTATCACTTGGCCCTTGAATTAATACATGCCCTGGTGCAATAAAACATGCCACATTATCTACATGGCCATCGGTCTCATCACCATACAGACCTTTATTTAACCAAATTACCTTTTTAATATTCAAATAATTATAGAAATATTCCTCAAGTTTTTCACAAGTAATATTTCTGTTACGATTAGTATTTAACACGCACTCTTTAGTTGTAATTAATGTACCTTGTCCATCAACATGAATAGCTCCACCCTCAAGAATAACATCAGCATTAAATACTGGAATATCTAAATTTTCTAACAATCGGCTGGCTACTAAATTATCATTTGCATACGGTGTGTATTTTTCACCCCAAGCATTAAATTGCCATGAAACACCTGCAATTTGTTGTTTATTGTTAATAACAAAGGTAGGACCGTTATCACGCATCCAAGAATCGTCATGTTCTAACTCTAATAACTGCACAGAGTTACTGCATAAAGATTTTGCTATATTTACTTTGTCAGGTTTTACAATCATTGTAACTGGCTCAAATTCACTAATTGCATTAGCAACCGTACTGTACGCTTCTCTTGCTTTATTTATATCTGACCAAACAACTTCACGCACAGGAAATTCTATAAAAGTGCGTTGTTTAGGATGCCATTCTGCTGGCATATAAAATCCTTGATTAACTGGAAACATTTTAAAAAACCTTTCGATAAAAAATAATGAATATTCGGCATATGGTTATTTAATTTGAACTGTGCCACAGTAAACATCATGGAACATAATGTTTAGTTAAATAGATTTCCAAGGCATAACTTGCTCCTAAAAATGCTGGAAACTCCTGCATTATAACATAGACTGGCATTTGCACTAAAAACGGTCGATAGCGTCCCTTATCTTCAAACCTACTTCTAAACTCTGAGTGTATAAAGTAATCAATAATTCTAGGTACAATACCACCACCAATATAAACCCCACCAAAAGCATTAACTGTAACCGCAAGATTTGAGGATATTGTTCCTAGCATTCGACAAAAAATATCTACAGTTTGTTTACAAATCCAATTTTTACCACTCACACCAAGCTCTACTATCTCTGATGGGGTAGGTAAAACATCTATTATGATTTTATTTATCGAGTTCAACCCCTCATAGATTAACTGTAATCCTGGTCCAGATAAGAATCGTTCCGCTGATACATGGCTAAAACGTTTACGTACAAATTGCCATAACTCTATCTCTTCATCGCTTACGGGAGAAAAACTTGAGCGCCCACCCTCAGCAGGAATTGAATAATAATCCCCAATCGGATGTTTGATTAGTGTAGCCATTCCTAAGCCTGTACCTGGTCCAATTATTGCAATTGGTTTAGTTAAATCTGGTTCATTTATCCCACCAACACGAATTAATTTTTCTTTATGAATAAACGGAATCGCAAGAGCTAACGCATGAAAATCATTTAAAATCACAAATGTTTCCATACCTACTTCTTTTTGTGTTTGTTTAGTTGGTACTGGGTGCCATGGACTATTTACCATAAATGGCGTATCTCCGACTTCTGGAGTTGGTAGCGCTAAAATTGCATGCTGTACCAAACCATTTAAATGTATTTTGTCGAGATAGCTAAGAATAGTTTCCGCCAATGTTTTATACTCTTTACATGCCAATACTTTTGTGTGTTCATATTTAAAAGGTGAGGTTTCAATGGCAAATCTGGCATTTGTTCCACCAATATCGGCAACTAATCTTGGGCTAAATTGTGTAGACATAAATTACTTTCTTTCTATTCATACCAATATACATGCACATCATCACGTAAACTAAACACATAACTAATTGGATAATTTAAATTCTTCCCTTTAATCGCTTCCTTAAACACGTTAAGCTTTAACTCCCCATTAATACTTAAAAAAAGATGTTTAATATTAACTATGCTCTTTAACGTTAAACTTATGCGCGAATATTTTGCTGTGGTTGGATGTAATACCATATATTTATATGAGTTAGTTAAGTCTAATGCGTCTTTTAGTTCCGCACAGTTTGGAAATATCGATGCGGTATGTCCATCTTCCCCCATCCCTAGTATTGCGATATCAATTGTGGGAACATCTTCCTCTAAATTTTCAAGCAAATTGGTTCCAGTAGCATTATTAAATAATCCAATAAACCTAGCATTTTGTGCCTTATTTATTAACAAATTGGTTTTAACTAATAATTCATTACTATCTTCGTTATCAATCACTCTTTCATCTACTAATGTGATTATTATTTTATCCCAAGCTAATTCTACATTACTTAACTTATGAAATAATGCAATTGGGCTTTTCCCACCTGAGACTGCTAACACAACCATCTCTTGATTATTTAATAATCCTGTAATTATCTGTGAAAGGCTTTCAACGATTTTGTTTACTTGTTCATCGTGATTTTTAACTATATTCAAATTCATTATATTATAGAGTTCCCAAATAAAGTATTTATTTAAGCAATTATTCTACACTAAAAAGCAAAGTTAGGTATATAATAATTATGGTATAATCTTGTATATACTCATTCATATTCAAGCCCCATGTTTGTTGCCAAGCTCCTTACCTACTACATGTAGGTGGCGTCGCTTGGCGCCTCCATTGAACTTGAATCTGTTCGAGTATTATATCCGCTTAGGGTCGCTAGTGCGATTTAAATGTCAATATGGAGGTCATAAATAATGGGTTTTTTATCTGAAAAAAGAATATTAATAACTGGTTTATTATCTAATCGGTCAATAGCTTATGGCGTTGCTCGTGCATGTAAGGAACAAGGAGCTGCTCTAGCCTTTACCTACCAAGGTGAACGCTTTGAACAAAGAGTTAAAGATTTAGCCAGTGAATTTGATAGCACTATTGTATTACCTTGTGATGTAACTGTTGACTCTGATATTGAAAATTTGTTTAGCCAATTAAATAAACATTGGGACAGTTTAGATGGATTATTACACTCTATCGCCTACTCACCCAAGGAAGGATTAACTGGAGATTTTGTAAACAACGTTAACCGTGACACGTTTCAGATATCAAATGATATTACAGCATATAGTTTTACTGCGCTTGCAAAACATGCACGAGAAATGTTAAAAAAAGCTCAAGGTTCGTTAATAACGTTAAGCTACCTTGGCGGAGAACGTGTCGTACCAAATTACAATATGGCTGGTGTAGCTAAAGCAGCTCTTGAATCTACAATGCGTTATATGTCATATGCCCTTGGATCTGATGGAATTCGTGTAAACGCAGTTTCAGCTGGCCCAATTAAAACTTTAGCGTCCAGTGGCATTAGCGATTTTTCAAAAATATTAAAGCACGTGGCTGACAATGCCCCATTAAAACGCAATATCACCACCACCGAAGTAGGAAACGCCGTTGCATTTTTATTTTCAAACTTAGCCAGCGCTATTACTGGTGAGGTATTGTATGTTGATGCTGGATATAATATAATGGCCTCAGGCCTAATATAAGAAGTTAAATTACTATATACTCCTTTATAAAGAATAAAAGGTTAAAAGATTGACAAAATTAGAGAACAATAACATTATTGCTGTTGCACAGCAGGTTTTTAATGATGAGATCAGTGGACTTGAACGTGTAAGCGGAAGTATTGATGATAATTTTGTAAATAGTGTTAATACTTTACTAAAATGTAATGGTAAAATTGTTGTCACTGGAGTTGGCAAATCTGGACATATTGGTAAAAAAATTGCAGCAACACTTGCATCAACTGGTTCACCTGCATTTTTTATGCACCCCACAGAAGCATTACACGGTGATTTAGGTATGATTTCAGACAATGACACGGTAATTGCAATATCATATTCTGGAGAAGCCGAAGAGCTAATTTCTATACTGACTATACTTAAACGGCGCCATATACCCATCATTAGTATAACTAATGGTATTACATCTAGTTTAGCAAAATTATCAGATTATACCTTGCATCTGAACATTTTAAAAGAGGCATGCCCGTTAAACTTAGCCCCCACTACCAGCACAACAGCCACACTTGTTTTGGGCGACGCTATTGCGATCTCTCTCTTAACCTTACGCGGTTTTAAAGAACAAGATTTTGCTATGTCACATCCCGGTGGCAGTTTAGGGAGAAAACTTTTAACAACAAACCACGACATAATGCATGGTGGCGACAAAGTACCACAAGTGAGTCCTAAGAGCAACTTAAAAGAAGTTATACTTGAAATTAGTAAAAAAAGACTGGGCTTTACAGCAGTAATTAATGACTACAAAAATGTTGTTGGTTTGATTACTGATGGTGATTTACGTAGAACATTTGATGCTGAGGTCGATTTTAAAAAAATAAATGCAGAAATGATTATGACAAAAAATCCTAAAATTGTATTTGCTGATGATTTAGCTGTAAATTCCGTTGAATTAATGGAACAATATAAAATTACTGGATTTTTAGTTGTAAGTAAAAACCTAACCCTAATTGGGGCATTTAATTTACACGATTTATTTAAAGCTAAATTATTATAAAAGGTCACTCATGCAATCAAAAATAGATTTAATTCAAGAAAAAGCCCAAAAAATAAAACTTATCGTAAGTGACGTTGATGGGGTTATGACTCGTGGCGATTTATTCTTTGATAAAAATGGCAACGAACCATTTGGACAATTTAACATTTATGACGGTTTCGCTGTGATAATTGCCCATGAATGTGGGCTTAAGACTGCGGTTATCTCTGGGCGTCATTCTTTATGTACCGAATCACGTTGCAAAGCTCTTGGTGTTGAAGAAATACACACAGGGGTGTTAAATAAAAAAATGAAACTTAACGAAATAGTAGAACGACTTAAGTTGAATATGGATGAAGTTGTTTTTATTGGTGATGATTTAATCGACCTCCCCGCAATAAAACTCGTAGGACTAAGTTTTGCACCAATAACTGCAGTTAACGAAGTAAAAGATCGTGTTGATTATATTACTCAAACTACCTGTGGTAATGGAGTACTGCGTGAAGTAGTTGAGTTAATCCTAAATGCACAAGGAAAATATCAAGAATACGTTAATCAATTTCTTGAGTAAATCCGATGCATAGCTTGTATTCACCAAGAATATTCCGTTTTTTTACAATAATTATTATGACAACGCTTTGTCTGTTGTTTAACTATTTAACGCAAATTAATTTTACAAGAATTGAATTACCTAAGGACAAACCAGAATACAATGCAAAAAAAGCACAAGCCAATGTGTATGATAAAACTGGAAAACTACTCTATAAAATGAATAGCGACACTGCATGGCAATACCCTAAAAATGATAGTCTATATATGACAAACCTAAATGCCATTGTATATAATGAGAGTTCTGATGTAATGAAGTATAACTTAACCAGTAATGATGGATGGGTCAATTATAATAAAAAAGTAGGCTTTTTAGGGCAAAATGCAATTTTAATCG
>CAITEL010000412.1 GCA_903891375.1 uncultured Neisseriaceae bacterium | reverse complement strand
TCTACAATATAAAACCTTAGGTATACCTGGATTTTCAAGCGGAACTGCTAGATCTGCATCAATTGCAATTTCACCGGTTACTCAACGTCCATATGTAATTTATAGCGATGAGGCAAATGGATATAAGGCAACGGTAATGATGTTTAATGGAACCTCATGGGTGAATGTAGGAACACCAGGTTTTACTGCCACCCCAACATATTTAAATTTAATTGCAATTGATAATAATAACAATATTTATATTTCTTATCAACCTAATAACTATGGGAGCAATGCAATAGTTATGAAGTATAATGGTACAAGTTGGAGTTATTTGGGGAATCCGAATGGAATAGAAAGTGCTACAGTAGTGAACTTTGTAACACTAGTCCTTGATAAACAAGGTACTCCGTACATTGCCGCTAGATTATATAATTCTTCTAAATATTATTTATCAGTAATGAAATATGATGGAGCTAATTGGCAACCAATGACTTCAATTAACCAATTTTCTGGAAATTATCCATCATTAATATTTGATAACAATAATAATTTATATATGGGATATATGGACTTGATCAATCCTAGCATAAGTGTAGTTAAATTTAATGGCTCAAGCTGGAGCTATCTAGGCGTTCCTGGATTTATCAATACTAATCTAGTGGAAATACCTCAATTAAGTATGGATGGCAACTCTAATTTGTATATAGCTTATAGAAATGCATCAAATGGCTCTAGTATACAAAACTTTGTTGGAGAGAGTTGGAATAGTTCTATACCTCAAACATCTTTGGGTGCTTTTGCTTGGACAAATACAAGATTTGATAATGCAAATACATTATATCAAACCTATATTAGAAGAACTCAGTATACTGGTGGAATTCAATATGGCACATTAGATACCATTAAATTCAATGGAGCTGGTTGGGAACCGATGGCTTTTGGTGCTAACATATATGATAGTGATGATGTCGGTAATTATTTTGCCATAGATAAAAATAATGTCCCATATATTGTATTTCCAGATTCAGACAATGGAAATAGAATAACTGTAGCTACATATATACCATAAACTATTCAAGTACTTCAGTATATATTTCTGCCATACGCATTTATAGTGCAGAAGTATGTACTCTTCGTCTTTGAAAGCTGTACTTTGTCAGACATAAATAAATGACAATATCACGTTATTAAAAATGAGAAATTAAATTTGCAATTATTATAAATTATATAGTAAAATGATACAGAGGCGATTTTCAATGGCATTAATTAAAATCTGTTTAAAAAACACAACATGGTTATGTTGATATAGCAGAACAAAATTATACCAATAATTTTTGGCAAGATCCTAATGCATATACAAGACGGATTAAACTAGAAGAAAGTAATAAGCACTACACAATAATTGATCATGATTACGATGTGAAATTTAGGCAAAGTATTGGCGGCGTAATTCTTGGTTGGAAACGTGTTGAATAGCATTAATTGGAGAGTATAAAATGAAAAAAATCTTATTGCTACTATTACTAATTAGTACCTCATTAACCTTGCAGTGTTTTGCTAGTGCTTATGGGAAGCTTATAGAAAAATCTGAGTTTAATAATAAAAGTGTTAGTAAAATCCAAGAGTTATATACAGAAAAATTTTGTGCAACGCTAAAACCTAGTGAATGTCAACACAATGTAGAGAATGTAAAAACTAATCCTGTATTTGGCAAATTTGATTTGGCAAATCATCCAATAATTAATAATAAACTTGGTATAACCGAAGTTGATAGTTATAAAATTACATATACTTCACCATATCCTTTAGAACCACATAATCCGGTAACACTTTCTGGGCAAATAATTTATCCAAAAATTGATAAATCAAAAATAAAAGGTGTGGTTTTATACTTTCACCCAACCATATTTGATCCAGATAGTATATTGAAAAATGAACATTTAGATGATATTATTTCGGCAGGATTATATGCAACCCAAGGATATATCGTACTACTTCCTGACTATAATGGACTTGGTGATGATTTTAAAAATCCACATCCATATGTTCTATATCCTAGAATCAATGCCCAAAGTGCATTATATTTAAGTATTGCTACTCGCAACTTAATTGACCAAATATATAACTTTAAATCAGATGAATATCTTCATTTATTTACCGTTGGATATTCGGAGGGTGCAGGGTATTCTGTGTGGTTTTCACGTTTAACTCAGGATCTCAGCAATCATGAGTTTTATGAGCAGTTGACTAAGAATCACTATAAACTGACTGCCTCAGTTGGAATGGATGGTGCATATGATGTAAGTCATACGGTAAAAAATTTTTTAATTGAAAAAGTAGACATAAATGGTACGAACAAATATAAAATTGAAAATCAAGCTATGGTAAATATGGTAAAGCCTGGTTTGGTTGCAATAACACTTGACTCATATGCTTACATGAATCATCTTAATACAAAATCCCTATTTAATCCAAATTTTTATGATATGCAATGTTCTGAACCAGAACCTTTTATTCCATGTATAG
>CAITEL010000411.1 GCA_903891375.1 uncultured Neisseriaceae bacterium | reverse complement strand
TGATGAAGAGAGCTGAGAGTACTTTGACTCGTTTTGATATTGGGGCTGCTAAGAATTATTACTTTACGACCGGTTCCCCAGATCTATTCTGTGATTCTCTTCTAATTAAGCAATTTGCTAGTGAGCATGGTTATGTGGAAACACTTTACGGCCGAAAAATATATTTACAAAATATTAACTCTGGAAATAAGATAATCCGTGAAGCAGAAGAAAGAGTGGCACTTAATGCACCGATGCAAGGCACTTCTGCCGATATTATAAAAATTGCCATGTGTAATATTGATAAATGGTTAAGAAAAAATCAATTAAATAGCCAAATTATCCTGCAGGTACACGATGAATTAATTCTTCAGGTTCCACATGATGAGATTGATATAATACAACAGAATTTATCTAAATTAATGACCGATGGCTTTAGCTTAGCCGTTAAATTAGATACTGAGCTTAAAGTGGCAAATAATTGGGATGAAGCTCATTAATTTAGTTTAATTGGGGGTGTTAACTGAAAACCGCTGGTTTTTCCGAAAATAATGAACTAGTGTCGAGATATACCTTTATTTAGTATTTTTTAGTCGATATTTGTAGCAAAATTCCAGTGGTTTTCATAGTCATTATTTATGTTACATTAACGGTAGTTTATTTGCTACAACTCATGTTTATGAGTAAGTTACGAGCATAATCGGAAAAATCTGCGGTTCTCGGTTACAACCCCTAATATTTTGAATATTTTTGAAATCACATAAGGAAGTGATGCAATTTTTTGCAAAATTTACAATCATGTAACAGTAATAACAGCAGTACATTTACATATGTTTGCTCAATTAAATGTAAGGTACGAAGGATATTTTAGATTTAGCATAGATAATGTGCTATAATACCGAATAGTAACTTTTTAGGATTATAACACATGAGTCGCCAATATCAAATTATTTTTAGAAGCAATAATAACGAATCAGAAGTAACTGAAGACATTATATTTGAAGGTACTGCATTAGCACCAACTGATTGCCTTGATTTTGGGATTCGCCATAAGGAACAAATTGAATTAATCTCTTAGGGTAAATTCCCCGTAGCTTGCTACGAAACTTTGTCCTGTAAAAGTTTTTGCTCTCAATATACCCCGCTGCTTGCGGCGGGATTTTTGATTTCAGCAAAGCTCAATCCAAGATATTAGCCTGTAACCACACAGTCCCCCCCCCCCGTATTTTAGGCTGGAGCTGGTGGTTTAAACACGAATTCTTTTGCATTTTTCAAAACTTCATAAAACCCATTCAAATTAGCTAGTAGCTACGCATACGCTCCACCCATATCAATCTAAAGTATTCCACTCTCACACGAATATGTGTCTAGTGCTAAACTAAATTTTAATGGATGCTGTGACATTTATTTTACCAAATCTGTTAAATTATAATCTCAGCACTTGTTATAACATTAGTCATATACGCCAACATTTTTAATGTTGCATTATGATTTTCTATATTCCCACTTGCACAACAATCAGAAATTACATTAACTAAGTAACCACGATCATGCGCATCACGGGCGCAAGAATTAACAGCAACCTCAGTTGAAACACCAGCCAAAAACACTTCTGTTACTTCATTAGCACGTAGCACATGTTCTAGATTTGTTGCATGAAAAGGATTTACTGCATTTTTACAAATGATTAATTCGTTATCGTCATACTCTAAATCAGACAGAATCTCTGTCCCCCAAGAATCACGCAAAAGTGCCTGATTAGCTTTAGCTTTACTAAAGATTGGTGATTTTATATTAGCTTCTAAATAGTTTTTATCAAAGCCAACAATAATCCAAATAATAAGCCAATTGTTTTTTCTCGCAACGTTTAATAATTTGTTTACTTTTTCAACAATATTTTCTTCTTTTATTCGCATTGCACAGCTTGGAATTTTTCCATCTGAGTTGCAAATATCATTAATATAGTCAATTAATATTAAAGCTTTTTGCATGTGTTTTCTTACTTAAAAAATTATAAAGTATTCTACCAGTAAATTTAGTTAATTGTCAAATAATCCTGTAATTTTTTTAAGATTCATGGCTCATTACTTCTCTAATCTATGATATAATTTAGTCATTGGGTCGCTGAGAACACAAATAGGAAGATGATGATACAACAAATACTAAAAACAATTTACCCACTAAATAATTATAACATTATCCTCGCAGATGGAAGATTTCCTAAAGATAAATATTTACAAAGCTTACTAAAATCTGCAAAAAAAATTATTGCTTGTGATGGCGCAACAAAACGTATTATAGAACACAACATAATACCTGATTATATTATTGGAGATTGTGACTCAATTAGCCAGCTTCATTACAATAAATTTAAAGATAAAATAATAAAATTAAGCGATCAAAATTCAAACGATCTAACAAAAGCGGTTAATCTCGCAGACTCACTAAAACTTGAGAATATTGTGATTCTTGGAGCAACTGGCATGCGTGAAGATCACGCCATTGCCAATATATCATTACTTTTAGATTACACAAAAAAAATCAAAAAAATCGCCATAATTAGCGATTACGGTATCTTTAATGTGTGTGAAGATACTGAAAAAATAAAAACGATTGAAGGTCAGCAGATTTCATTTTTTAGCACTAATGTAGATACTAAGATTAGTTGCCAAGAACTTAAATGGCCGTTAAATATGCACAAATTAAGCTCTTGGTTTAATGGTACATTGAATCAAGCAACACACCAGTATATATTCGTCACCTCAACTGCGCCAATCATAGTCTATCGAGCTTTTTGTATTAAATAATGATTTTATTAATATCCATTCGGGTTTTGAGAAATCCAATTCCAACTATCATGACACATATCTTCAAGATTAAACTTAGCTTCCCATTTTATCATTGTTTTTGCTAATGATGGGTCTGCATAACACTCAGCGATATCACCATCACGTCTTGGATATACTACATGCGGAATCTTTTTTTTACTTGCAATTTCAAACGCTTTAACCACATCTAATACAGAATAACCTACTCCAGTGCCTAAATTTAAGGTTAGTAATTTATGGTTATTTTTTTGAAAATATTCTAATGCTTTAACGTGTCCAATAGCTAAATCTACCACATGAATATAATCACGCACTCCAGTACCATCATGCGTTGTGTAATCATTACCAAAAATTTTTAATTCAGCTTGTTTACCAACAGCAACTTGATTAATGTATGGCATTAAATTATTTGGTATACCTTGCGGATTCTCTCCAATCAAACCAGATTCGTGTGCACCAACTGGATTAAAGTACCTAAGTAATGCGATATTCCATGAGTTATCAGCATAATAAATATCTTTTAATATTTGTTCGATCATGAGCTTACTCCACCCATAAGGATTAACCGCTGACAATCTAGCATCCTCTTTTATGGGGACAGTTTTTGGGTCACCATAAACTGTAGCAGAAGAGCTAAAAACTATAGTTTTAATATTAAATTCCGTCATTAATTCCAATAATAACATAGTGCTAGCAACATTGTTCTGGTAATACATTAAAGGTTTTTGTACTGATTCACCAACAGCTTTATGTGCTGCAAAATGCATAACGGCATCAATTTTATGTGCTGACAAAACTAAAGTTAATGCTTCCCTATCGTTAATATTCACAGGATAAAATATTGGCTCCACTTTAGTTATTTGTTTAATTCTTTGTAAGACTTTTTTATCTGAATTCGATAAATTATCTACAATAATCACTTTATATTTATTTTTTAATAATTCAATAACTGTATGCGACCCAATATACCCTGCCCCACCAGGAAAC
>CAITEL010000410.1 GCA_903891375.1 uncultured Neisseriaceae bacterium | reverse complement strand
ATACTTAGCACGGTCATCATATGAGGTTTCCGATTTAGCTCCTAGTGTACTATTGTACATGGAGTTGCTCATCAAAAGCCTCAAATTTCGAGCGTACTATAAGTATACCAAATGATTTTAAACTAATCTTAATCGAGCACATTATTAATAAAACTTAAACTATACTAGATTTAATTTGGTATTTATCTTTGTTTTCTTTACTTAATTTAACATATCTTTAGTCTTTGGAGCTTTATTTATGAGCTATTCATTTACAGAAAAAAAGCGTATTCGCAAGAGTTTTGCGAAACAACCTGTTGCTATTAAAGAACCATATTTACTTGCTATGCAACTTAACTCTTATGAAGAATTTCTTCAAAAGAGCACATCATCAGCTAAGAGAGAAAATGTAGGCTTGCACAAAGCTTTTAATGATGTTTTCCCTATTATATCCAATAATGGATCGACTCGATTAGACTATATAAGTTATTCACTCTCAGAGCCTGTGTTTGATGTTCGAGAATGTTTGTTACGTGGTGTTTCGTATTCAGGAAAACTACACGCAAAAATTCGATTAACAGTTTTTGATAGAGAAAAAGAACACAAAAGCGTCTTACATAGTACAGAAGAAAACGTATATATGGGTGAAATTCCACTCATGACAGATAATTGCTCGTTTGTTATCAATGGTAATGAGCGTGTGGTGGTATCTCAATTACATCGGTCACCTGGTGTTTATTTTGAACACGATAGTGGTAAAAATCATTCCTCAAATAAACTGTTATATTCAGCAAGGATCATTCCATATCGTGGTAGTTGGCTTGATTTAGAGTTTGATGGCAAAGATTTAATGTTTTTTAGAATAGATAAAAGACGTAAAATGAATGTAACTTTATTGTTAAAAGCATTAGGTTATACACGTGATGAAATCTTAAACTATTTTTATGATAAAGATGCTTATAGCATCAAAAAAGGTAAAATTCATAAAAATATTTTAGCCGAACGTTTAAAAGGTGAAATAATCCGTTTTGATATCTTAGATAAAGATGGTAATTTAATTGTTGCTCGTGATAAAAAAATCACGTTAAAAAATATTCGTGATTTAGAAAATGCTGGGATTAAAGACATAGTCGTTCCAGTTGAGGATTTACTAGGTAGGATACTTGGTACAGATTTAATTGATATGGACACAGGCGAAGTGTTAGCCAGATCTAACACAATCATAACTGAAGATTTAATGAAACAAATCTTAACTACGGATATTAGTAGCATCGAAACATTGTATGTTAATGATTTAGAGTTTGGTTCTTATGTGGCAGATACTTTACGTGATGAAGAAGCAAGTAAAGAAACTGCAGAAAATCCAACTGAGGCAATCCACCAAATTTATAAAATGATGCGCCCAGGTGAGCCATATTCGGAAGAAATTGCTAGCACAGTATTTACTCGCATATTTTTTAACCCAGAGACTTATGATTTATCGCAAGTTGGGCGTTTTAAATTTAATGCGCGCACTTATGCTAGCGAGGTTGACAGCAGAGCGCCACAATGGTTCTTACGTATGCTGGAAGAACTTCAGAAATCCAAAAGTGAGAATGCGATTTTAATTAATCGTGAAGATATACTTGTATCTTTAGCGATCTTGGTTGAGTTACGCAATGGTCGTGGTGTAATTGATGATATTGATCATTTAGGCAATAGACGGATACGTGGTGTGGGTGAGTTGGTAGAAAACCAATTCCGCATGGGATTGTCTCGTATTGATAAAGCAGTAAAAGATAAACTAACTCAACCACTAGAAGAAAAAGATTTATTACCTAACAAACTAATTAGTGCTAAACCAATAACATCTAGTTTAAAGGATTTCTTTTCTACTAGTCAATTATCACAATTTATGGATCATACAAATCCATTATCTGAAATCACGCATAAACGTCGTATATCAGCCTTAGGTCCAGGTGGTTTAACTCGGGATAGAGCTGGTTTTGAGGTTCGTGACGTTCACGTTACTCATTATGGACGTGTATGCCCAATTGAAACACCTGAAGGTCAAAATATTGGATTAATTAATTCGTTGGCGGTGTACGCTCGTCCAAATAAATATGGCTTTCTAGAAACGCCATATAGAAAAGTAATTGAGGGTAAAGTAACTCATGATGTAGATTATTTATCGGCAATTGATGAGTCTAAATTCGTTATTGCGCAGGCAAATGCACGGCTAGATAGCAAGGGTTCATTTATTGATGAAATGGTAACTGCTCGTCAAAAAGGTGAAACAACATTAGTTAGTGCGTCGACAGTGGATTATATGGATGTATCCACTAATCAAGTAGTGTCAGTAGCCGCATCGTTAATTCCATTTTTAGAGCATGATGATGCCAATCGTGCATTGATGGGTTCTAATATGCAACGCCAAGGTGTACCATGTATTAAAGCGGATAAGCCTTTAGTAGGAACTGGTATGGAGCGTGTAGCGGCAATAGACTCTGGTACCGTGGTGATTGCTAAGCGTGGCGGTGTTGTTAATTACGTTGATGGTAACAGAATCATTATTCGGGTAAACAATAAAGAAGTTAAAGGTAAAGATATTGGGGTTGACATTTATAACCTAATTAAATATATTAGAAGCAATTCGAATACTTGTTTAAATCAAAAGCCAATAGTTAAGGTTGGTGATATAGTTGCTAGTGGTGATGTTATCGCTGATGGTTCGGCAACAGATTTAGGTGAATTATCGGTTGGGCAAAACGTACTTGTAGCCTTTATGCCGTGGAATGGCTACAATTTTGAGGATTCTATATTAGTTTCAGAAAGATTAATAGAATCAGATAAATACACTTCAGTACATATTGAAGAATTATCTATTGTATCACGTGAAACAAAACAGGGTAATGAAGAAATCACTCGTGATATCCCAAATTTATCTCAAACCCAATTAGCGAGACTTGATGATTCAGGGATTGTCTATGTCGGTGCAGAAGTAAAGCCTGGAGACGTGCTTGTAGGTAAGGTAACACCTAAAGGTGAGGTTCAATTAACGCCAGAAGAACGCTTGTTACGAGCTATTTTTGGTGAAAAAGCGTCAGATGTTAAAGATTCATCATTAAGAGTTCCAATTGGGATGAATGGTACGGTAATTGATGTGCAAGTATTTAATCGTGATGCAAATAAACTAGATCAACGTAGTCTAAGTATTATTGATAGTGAACTAAAGAGATTCCGCCAAGATTTAGCTGACCAAATGTTGATTATTGAAAATGATGCATTAGCTCGGGTTGAACAGTTATTAATTGGTCAAGAAACATCTGGTAAACAAAAGAAAACCATTACTGAAGATTATTTAAACGAAATTAAGGATCATCGTGATTGGTTTGATATCAAAGTAACAGATGAAGAAGTTATGGTTCAAATTGAGACTATAAAAAAAGCTATTGATGAAAAACGTCATGATTTAGATGTTAAATTTAAGCAACAAAAAGAAAAATTACATCAAGGGGTAGATTTACCAAATGGCGTAATTAAGATGGTTAAGGTATTTGTGGCGATTAAACGTAGATTGCAACCTGGGGATAAAATGGCTGGTCGCCATGGTAATAAGGGTGTTATTTCTAAAGTTTTACCAGTTGAAGATATGCCATTTATGGCAAATGGTAAGACAGTAGATATAGTGTTAAATCCAATCGGTGTACCATCACGTATGAATATAGGTCAGGTTTTAGAGGTTCATTTAGGTTTAGCGGCCAAAGGCCTAGGCGATAAAATCAACGATATGCTTCGTCGGGAAAAAAGCCAAGAAGAGCTAAGGGCTTTTATTGATAAAGTATATAATATTTCTGGTAAGAAAGAAAAGATAAACACGTTTAGTGATGCAGAAATAATAAGTCTAGCCACTAATTTAAAAGATGGTGTTCCTTTTGCTACTCCAGTATTTGATGGAGCTAAAGAGAGCGAAATCAAAGATATGCTAAAATTAGCTGATTTACCTGAATCAGGTCAACTAACTCTATTTGATGGCAGAACTGGTGATGCATTTGAAAGACCAGTTACTGTTGGATATATGTACGTTTTACGCTTACATCATTTAGTAGATGAAAAAGTTCATGCCCGTTCTACTGGTCCATACTCATTAGTTACGCAACAACCTCTTGGAGGTAAAGCGCAATTTGGGGGGCAACGCTTTGGTGAGATGGAGGTTTGGGCATTAGAGGCGTATGGAGCAGCTTACACTTTACAAGAAATGTTAACGGTAAAATCAGATGATATTGAGGGTAGAACTGCAATGTATGAAAATCTTCTTGAAGGTGAGCATAAGATTTCGGCGGATATACCAGAAGCATTTAGGGTATTAACCAGAGAAGTCAGAGCATTAGCTCTGGATATGGAACTTGAAGAGTAGTACACCCAATAAAAATGGTTACTATTAAAGCGATGTGCATAAACCATTACTTTCAGGCTACTCTTAACGAACGTAAAAAATAAGATGTAGCGTGAACAGTAACTAAAAATGTTATAAGAGGTAAGGCAAATGCTAGATCTAGGTAATTTGTTAATAAATAAAAAAGATTCAAACGATAGTTATGGACGTATTCGAATTGGGATAGCGTCTCCTGAGAAAATCCGTTCATGGTCATATGGAGAGGTGAAAAAACCAGAGACCATTAATTATAGAACGTTGCGTCCAGAACGTGATGGACTATTTTGCGCTAGAATATTTGGCCCAGTTAAAGACTACGAATGTTTATGTGGTAAATACAAAAGAATCAAACATCGTGGTGTGGTGTGTGAGCGTTGTGGTGTTGAAGTTACGATGTCTAAAGTCCGTCGTGAAAGAATGGGGCATATAGAGTTAGCCTCTCCAGTTGCGCATATTTGGTTTTTGAAATCATTACCATCACGTTTAGGCATGGTATTAGATATGCCATTGCGTGATATAGAGCATGTCTTGTATTTTGAGGCTTATGCTGTTATTGAAATTATTGATAGAGTTGATCCACCAGTTCACCCTAAAGATAACAAAACGCTAGTTAAAAAAGGTGATATTTTATCTCCAGAACAATATAACACGTTAGTTGAATCTGAAGAAGCGGATAAGATTCGTGTAGGTATTGGGGCTGAGGCTGTACGTGAAATGTTGCAAGCTATTGATTTAGATGGTGAAGTAATTGAAATAAAAAAAGAAATGGCTGAGACAAAATCAGACACTAATCTTAAGAAACTAGCAAAACGCTTAAAGGTATTAGAAGGGTTTAAACGTTCTGAGATAAAGCCTGACTGGATGATTATGGATGCTGTACCAGTGCTACCACCTGATTTACGTCCATTGGTAGCATTGGATGGTGGTAGATTTGCAACAAGTGATTTGAATGATTTATACCGTAGGGTAATTAATCGGAATAATCGCCTGCGCAAATTAATTCAATTACGTGCGCCAGAAATCATTTTACGTAATGAACGTAGAATGTTGCAAGAGGCGGTTGATTCATTATTTGATAATGGTAAACGTGGTAAGGTAATTACTGGTGCAAACAAACGCCCATTAAAATCTTTAGCAGAAATGATTAAAGGTAAATCTGGTCGTTTCCGTCAAAATCTATTAGGTAAACGTGTGGATTACTCTGGTCGTTCTGTTATTACTGTCGGACCAAGTTTAAGGTTATATCAATGTGGATTACCAAAAATTATGGCATTAGAGTTATTTAAGCCATTTGTGTACCACAAATTACAAGCAATAGGGGCGGCGCCTTCAATTAAATTTGCTAAACGTATGGTTGAAAGTGAAGCTCCAATTGTATGGGACGTATTAGAAGAAGTTATTCGTGAACATCCTATTTTATTAAATCGGGCACCTACATTGCATAGACTAGGTATTCAGGCTTTTGAACCTATTTTAATTGAAGGTAAAGCTCTTCAGTTGCATCCTTTGGTATGTTCTGCATTTAACGCCGATTTTGATGGTGACCAAATGGCGGTGCATGTGCCATTAAGCTTAGAAGCTCAGATGGAAGCTCGTACATTGATGTTGGCTTCAATTAACGTATTGTCTCCTGCTAATGGTGAGCCAATTATTGTGCCATCACAAGATATTATTCTTGGGTTATATTATATGACACGAGAAAAGATTAATGATAAGGGCGAAGACACATTATTTGCAAGTGTTAAAGAAGTTGAACGTGCATATCAAACTAAGCAAGTAAATTTGCAGGCATTAATTACTGTACGTATGAAAGAATGGCATTTTAATAATGAAAATATTCTTGAAGAAGTCACAGTTCGTAGAAATACGACAGTTGGTAGAGCGTTATTATCTCAAATTTTACCTAGAGGTTTAGAGTTTGATTTAATAGATAGACCGTTAAAGAAAAAAGACGTAGCGAAATTAATTAACGTAGCATTCCGTAAATGTGGCATCAAAGACACAGTAATTTTTGCCGATCAACTAATGTACACTGGGTTTATTTATTCAACTCGTGCAGGGATGTCGGTGTGTGTGAACGATATGCATGTACCAACTACTAAAGAGAAAAAAATCAAAGAATCGCAAAAAGAAGTTGAAGAAATAACTCGTCAGTACCAAGATGGTTTAGTAACTCAAGGTGAACGATATAACAAAGTTATTGATATTTGGGGTAGATGTGGTGAGGAAATCTCAAAAACATTGATGAGTGAATTATCTAAAGATATAGTTAAAGATAAAGACGGTAAAGATGTAGAGCAGGATTCATTTAACTCAATTTATATGATGGCGGATTCTGGGGCACGTGGATCGATAGCACAGATTAGACAATTATCGGGTATGCGTGGACTAATGGCAAAACCAGATGGTTCAATTATGGAAACCCCGATCACTGCCAACTTCCGTGAAGGTTTAACTGTGGCACAATACTTTATTTCAACCCATGGGGCACGTAAAGGATTATCAGATACTGCATTAAAAACTGCGAACTCTGGGTACTTGACTAGACGTTTGGTTGATGTTACGCAGGATTTAGTAATTACTGAAGTTGATTGTGGTACAACTAATGGCGTGATGATGAAGTCAGTGATTCAAGGTGGTGACTTAGTTGAATCATTACGAGATAGAATTCTTGGACGTGTATGTAGTGAAGATATTGTCGATTCAGATAATGGCCATATAATAGCAAAGAGTGGCACGTTGTTGGATGAAAAAATCGTTCATGATATCGACCTAGGTAATGTGGATGAAGTAAAAGTTAGAACCCCATTAACTTGTGATACTCGTTATGGTTTATGCGCTAAGTGTTACGGTCGTGATTTAGGCCGTGGGTATAGAGTTGATATTGGTGAGGCTGTAGGTATTGTTGCTGCACAATCAATTGGTGAGCCAGGCACACAGTTAACTATGCGTACATTCCATATTGGGGGGGCGGCATCACGTGCGGCAGCGGTTAATCAAATTGAAGTTAAATCTTCAGGTTTTATGTCATATCGTGATTTACGTTATGTTACTCGTAAAAATGGTGAAATGGTTGTAATATCACGTTCAGCAGAGTCAGTGATTTTAGACAGCCATAATCGTGAGCGTGAGCAACATAAGATTCCATATGGAGCAACTATTTACATAGCTGATGGTCAAGAGATTAAGGCAGGCAGTAAATTAGCTTCTTGGGACCCACATTCACGCCCAGTAATTGTTGAGTATTCTGGTAGAATAGTTCTTGAAAACGTTGAAGAAGGTTTAACTGTAGTTAAAGAAATGGATGACGTAACTGGTTTAACTACATTAAAAGTTATTGATCCTGCGAAGGTAAAAGGCGTAAAAACCAAAGATAAGAGTATTCGTCCAGTGGCAAGGTTATATGATGAAGTAGGCAATGAGATAAAAATGCATGGTACTGATTCACCAGTATTAATTAGTTTCCAAATTGGAGACATTATCACCGTTAGAGATGCTCAAGATGTATATGCTGGTGATATTGTGGCGAAAAAACCACAAGAATCATTGAAAACTCGTGATATTACGGGTGGGTTACCACGTGTTGCTGAGTTATTTGAGGCACGTATTCCTAAAGATGCTGGTATGTTGTCGCCAATTTCAGGAACTATATCGTTCCAAAAAGAAACCAAAGGTAAGCATAAAATCAAAGTTATTGCAGTTGGTGGTGATTTTGTTGAATTAGCGATTCCAAAGGATAAGAACATTTTAGTTAATGATGGGGAATATGTAGAACGTGGGCAGATGATTGTTGATGGACCAGTTGATCCGCATGAATTACTAGAAATGAAAGGGATTGAGGAGTTATCAAAATACATATCTTCGGAAATCCAAGAGGTTTATCGTTTACAGGGTGTTAAGATAAATGATAAACATATAGAAGTAGTAGTGCGTCAAATGTTACGTCGTGTAGTAATTGTAAATCCAGGAGATAGTAATATTTATCTAGAGGGTGAGCAATCAGAACGTGCGGCGATTATGGATGAAAATGATTTGTTGTTAGGGCAAGGTTTAAAACCGGTAGAGTTCAGAAATGTACTTTTAGGTATTACTAAAGCTTCGTTGTCAACAGACTCATTTATTTCAGCAGCATCTTTCCAAGAAACAACTAGAGTGTTGACTGAATCAGCGGTGTCAGGTCGTGTTGATCCGTTACGTGGCTTGAAAGAAAACGTTATTATGGGACGTTTAATTCCAGCAGGTACGGGGTTGTCTTATCATAAAGCGCGTCATTATAACAATAATGTAGCTAATATGGTTGATGATAAAGAAAAAGACTTAGCATAATAATAAAAAACGCATGGAATAAACCCCATGCGTTTTTTTAAGAGTTTCGCTTTTATTTGGTAAGCGAGAGAGTTTTATTAACAAGGCCGTATTTGGGGTGGTATTTGCGTTGCATATGATATACTCATTCATATTAAAGTTCCCAGTTTGTGTTGCCAAGCTCCTTACCTACTACCTGTAGGTGGTGTCGCTTGGCGCCTCCTTGGATCTTGAATCTGTTCGAGGATACTAGTTAAAAACATACTAATCGCACTGGTTGTACTTTACAACCAGTGATTTTTGCCATACCAAGAAACACACCATTGTGGTAGAGACGGACTTTTTCTTCAATTTCTGTAATAGGTTCATTTAGCCAAAAGGCATTCCCAAAGTTTATCTTATTAAACTGTATGTCGCTAATTTCAAGTGTTGCTATGCTTCTAACTAAAATATCTGTTGGGAGTAATAAATTAAGTAATTCTTGTGGATTTAAACTTTGCAAATACTCTAAAGTCAGATGTTCATCCAAATTAAATGTATTAGTTTTAGTGCGAATCAAACCACTTAAATGTGCGCCACAACCTAATTTTTGTCCTATATCATTGGCAAGGCTTCTGATATAGGTACCTTTACTTGATAATACACGCAATTTAAATTGATTATTTTCTAAGAATTCTAGTATTTCAAGTTTAAAAAATTTAACGTCACGTGGTTTAACTTCAACGCTAACACCATCTCGTGCGTATTCATATAAGGCTTTACCATTTAATTTAAGTGCAGAATAAATTGGTGGGTATTGTGTTTGTGCGCCTAGAAAACTATTAACTGCGTTGATAATTTCATTGTTAGATACGGTGACACTTACAGTCGAAGTAACGTCACCCTCAGCATCATAGGTTGTGGTTGACTCGCCCAATTTAATTGTGGCGATGTATTCCTTATCACCATCTAATAAAAATGAAGAAAACTTTGTAGCTTCGCCAAAACATATGGGTAGTAGACCAGTAGCTAACGGGTCAAGTGTCCCAGTGTGTCCAGCCTTTTTTGCATTAAATAAATGTTTAACTTTTTGTAGGGCTTTATTACTTGATATGCCGATGGGCTTATTGAATAACAACACCCCATTAATATCAGTTTTTTTTGAAGTTGTCACCATAATCGTTGTCACCACCGTTGCTGTTATTTTCTGACTCAATTTGTGTGTCTTCCGCAACGCTAAACTCTTTACTTACTCTGTTAATCACGCTGAGTATTTTGGCGCCACGAGCCAAGGATTCATCAAAAATAAATTTTAATTGTGGAATTGTGTATGTTTTAAATCCTTTAGATAACTCACTGCGAATAAACCCTCTTGCTGACTCAAGGGCACGAGTTACATCCACGATTTTATTTTCATCAAGAACACTCCAGTAAATGCTTGCTGTCGTATTCTCTTTATCAATTTCAACATCATTAATTGTGACCCACGTTACACGTGGATCTTTTACTTTTGTGCGTAAAATATTTACGACATCTTTTTGGATCTGGTCAGCAATGCGACCAGATCGATTGTTGCTATATTTTCTCATATTCCATTCTTATCTATGTTTGTTTATAGTGTGCGTTTAAACTCACTGATTTCATATGCTTCAATAATATCTTTTTCTTTTAAGTCATTATAGTCAACTATTGACAAACCACATTCGTAACCAGATTTTACTTCTTTTGCATCATCTTTAAAGCGCTTCAACGAGCTTAATAGTCCATCATGAATCACCATGCTGTCACGAATTAATCGTATATGTGAGTTACGTTTAATTATACCATCAGTCACCATACATCCAGCAATAACAAGTTTACCAAAACTAAACATTTGGCGTACTTCAACGTTACCAGTAATAACTTCACGTTTTTCAGGAGATAACATTCCAGTCATTGCGGCTTTAATATCATCGATTATTTCATAGATAATATTATAATATCTAATCTCTATCCCAGTGGCCTCCGCAGTTTTCTTGGCATTATTATCCGCACGAGTATTAAAACCAATCACAATAGCTTGTGAGGCACTAGCAAGGTTAATATCAGATTCATTAATACCACCAATTGCAGCATGAATAACTTGAATTTTAATCTCTGGAGTAGATAACCGTTCTAACGAAGATGCTATGGCTTCATATGAACCTTGCACGTCTGATTTAATGATAATAGGTAGATTTTTTACTTCACCTTCACTGATACCAGAAAATAAATTTTCGAGTTTAGATGCTTGTTGTCTAGCTAGTTTTTCTTGGCGGATTTTTGCAATTCTAAAATTAGCAATCTCTCGAGCTTTGCGTTCATCATTAATTACTATCATATCATCACCAGAAGCAGGTACATCTGATAACCCTAATATTTCAACAGGGATTCCAGGCCCAGCACTAATCACTGTGGCGCCAGCTTCATTCATCATTGCTCGCACTTTTCCATAGGTGGTGCCTGCAAGTATCAAGTCACCTTTACGTAATGTTCCACTTTGAACTAAAACAGTAACTACGGCCCCTCTTCCTTTATCTAGACGTGATTCAATTACAATTGCTTTTGCTGGGGTATTAACTTGAGCTTTTAATTCAAGTACTTCAGATTGTAGTAATACGGCATCTAAAAGATTATCTATGCCGTTTCCAGTAAGGGCAGACACAGGTACGCACATCACATCCCCACCCCATTCTTCAGTAACTACCCCATGTGTAGATAGCTCTTGCTTAACTTTATCAGGGTTGGCGCCATGTTTATCCATTTTATTAATTGCAACTACAATAGGTACGTTGGCAGCTTTAGCGTGATTGATTGCTTCTATAGTCTGTGGCATAACGCCATCATCAGCAGCAACTACAAGAATTACAATATCGGTCAATTGTGCACCACGTGCACGTAATTTTGTAAATGCTTCATGACCTGGTGTATCTAAAAATGTAACAATCCCATGCCCAGTGTTAACATGGTATGCACCTATATGTTGTGTGATACCACCAGCTTCACCTGAGGCTACTTTCGCTTTACGAATATAATCAAGTAAGGATGTTTTACCATGATCCACATGTCCCATAACAGTCACAATAGGTGCTCTAGGTAAAAACTCAATATTTTCATTTTGTGAGTCATCTAAGAAACTCTCAGGAGTGTCGAGTTGAGCAGCTGTTGCCGTATGCCCCATTTCTTCTACTAATAATATTGCGGTATCTTGGTCTAATGATTGATTAATCGTAACCATACTACCCATCTTCATTAAACGTTTAATTAATTCAGAGGCTTTTATTGACATTTTACGTGCGAGATCATTAACGGTAATTGTCTCAGGAACGTCAATATTCATTATTTGTGGCTTTACTGGTTTATTAAATTCTTGTATTTTCGGTATGTGCGATGGCTTATGTTTAGGTTCGAATCTTTTTGCTACGTGTTTTGGCTTTGTTGGAGTTGTAATAATTTCTTCAACTTCCGCTAAGATGGTGGCACTGTCTAACGATTCATCCTCAACATAATCATCTAAACTTGAATCAGCTTTACCTATTACTTTCATTTTATTTGGTTTTTTTACTGATTTCAGTAATTTATTTTTATTGATTTCTGCTTCTTCTAATATTTGCTCTGCTTTTGATTTAGATTTTGTGTGTGATTCTTTATTGTTTGCAACTTCAACCACATTTTCTGTTTTACTAAGTGACACTTCCTCAATTTTATTTCCAAGATTTATATTAATTTTATTTTTTACAATAATACCTGCTGAGTTTATTTCTGGTGTCTGAGTGTCACCTATATGTTCAGTAATCCCACTTATGTGTTTTATTTCGGGAGATGTTTTTTCCTCCTCACTGGTTCGATGTAAGGTTTTCTTTTTTTTAATTTCCACCTTGATTTTTCCGCCGTCAAGAGTCTTTGTTACGTGTATATCATCCTCAGCGTTAACAATAGGTTCTTTCTTTTTCCCTAAGGATAATTTTTTGGGCTTTTTTGTTTCAGACTCATTAATGAAAGCAATTAAGCCATCACGGTCTTCTTTTGAAACTAAGTCGTTAATATCTTTTTTTATCCCTGATTGTAAAAACTTGTCTAGAAGTTCTGTTTGGGTAATATTTAATTCTTGCGCAAAATCTTTTATAGTTAGTGTCATACAATCACCTTATTCATTAAAATATCCAGAAGCTTCTCGGGCTTTTAGAATTAATTTATTTGCAGTTTCAACATCAATGTTAATTATTTCCATTAATTCATCACCAGATAAATCAGCAAAGTCACCAATAGTGTTTATTTTGGCTTCTGCTAATTGGAGTAATACGTCTCTAGAAAATTTAACAATACTATTGAGTTCATTAGCTAAACTATCCATATTGTCTTTATGGATTAAAGCTTTGGATAATAGTTTATTTTTTGCGCGGTCTTGCAGTTCTTTAGCAATATCTTCATCAAAGTCTTCTATGGAATTTAATTCTTTAATATCTACATAAGCGACTTCATCAAGAGAGGAAAACCCATTATCTACCAATATTTCAGAAATATCATCGTCAACATCAAGGTTATCATTAAACATTTGAATTAAACTACTTTTATCTTCGGTATGTTTAGATTTAGCCTCTGTTTTGCTAAACAAATTTATGGTCATACCAACTAATTTGCTAGCAAGACGTACATTTACTCCATCTGGTCCGATAGCTACACCCAGTTTATCATCTTCAACAATAACTTCAATAACTTTTTTTTCTTCATCTACAACAATACTGTCTATTTCAGCAGGAAGTAAAGCATTAATTGTATACTGTGCTATATCTGTAGTAAAATCAATAATATCAACTTTTTCACCAGATAATTCATTAGATATGCTATCAATTCTTTGGTTTCTAAATCCAATACATGATCCCTTGGCGTCAATTCGTGGATCAAGGGTGAATACGGATACTTTGGCTCTTATCCCAGGTTCACGAGCAATGCTAATTACTTCAACACGTCCTGTGGATACTTCTGGCACATTGGTTTCCAAGATTTTTTGTAAAAATTCATTGCTAGACCGACTAATCAAAACTCGCCCAGCTTTTACAGTTAGATTCTTTTTATCTAAAAATCCTTTTACTTGATCCCCAGGTTTAAGTACTTCACGTGGAATTAAATCATTTTTCATTATTATAGCTTCTATTCTGCCACAATCTACAACTACATTTCCTCTTTCAAACTTACGTACTTTACCAATTACAATGCCACGATTACGTGATAAATATTCGTGTAATACTTGTTCACGTTCTGCATCCTTAATTCGTTGTGCGATGATATTTCGTGCTGTTTGAGCTGATACACGACCTAAGTCCACATTTTCAATTTCTTCTTCTATGGTGTCCCCAACATTGGCCTCACCATATTTATTTTTATTTTCAGCAATATCAGATTGCGATAATTCTTTATCGTCATCATAAAAATCAACATCAGTAGTGACAACCCATTTACGAATGGTTTTGTATTTACCAGTATGTCTATCAATTGATACATCAATTTCTGGAGTTTCATTTTCAAAGCCTTTTTTTGTAGCAATTGCTAAGGCTTTTTCTAAACATTCAAAAACAGTCTCTTTGTCTAAGTTTTTTTCTTT
>CAITEL010000409.1 GCA_903891375.1 uncultured Neisseriaceae bacterium | reverse complement strand
TAGGTGTTGCTGATGGTTATCCATTAATGTTTTCTGAAATGACTATGCTAACAGCGTTTAGAACAGCCGCTACTTCTATGTTGGCGTCAGATCTGTTATCCAGAAAAAATAGTACAACTTTGGCGATAATTGGTACAGGAGCACAAAGTGAGTTTCAGGCATTGTCCCATATGTTAATTAGAGATATTAAAACTATTCGCTATTTTGATATTGATGTGGAGGCTATGCATAAATTTGCTAAAAATCTGAAAAATTGTGGTGTTAATTTGGTTGCGTGTAAAGATGTACAAGAAACAGTTACAGGCGCTGATATTATCATTGTGTGTACGGCGTGTAAGGGGCATTACGATGTGCTTTTAAATGAATGGATACAACCAGGAATGCATATTAATGGTTTAGGTGGTGATTGCCCAGGTAAAACAGAGTTGGAATTAGAAATTTTATTTAAGAGTAAAGTGGTTGTAGAATACTTACCACAGTCATTAATTGAGGGGGAAATTCAAAGATTAACAGCAGAACAGGCAGATGAGGTTGTGTATGCTGAGCTATGGGAACTTACCAGTGAGCATAAAAATGGTAGGGTTAATGATGACGAGGTAACTGTTTTTGATTCTGTAGGTTTTGCTTTAGAGGATTACTCAGTATTATGCTTAATTTATGAATTGGCGCAAAAATATAAAATAGGTAAAGATATAGAAGTTATTCCACCACTTAGTGATCCAAAAAATCTAATTGAAGTATTAGGCGGTAGCATTGGGGGTGAGACATGCGACGAAAAATTGGCTTGATTGGTGCGGCAATTGATGCATGTGGTGGTACTCGAGGTGCTTCTGATACCCCTGATATACTCAAAGAAGATATGGGTAGGTTAGGTTTGTTATTTGAAGACATATTTTATTATAAAAATGGACGACATGATATTGAAGAACTCCGAAAATATTTTGTGAATATAGCACATAGTGTAAAATCGATAATGCAAGATAAACAGTTTCCTATTGTGGTAGGCGGTGATCATTCCTGTGCTATCGGCACTTGGAGTGGCGTTGCAGATGAATTGTCATGTAACAGCCAAACACTTGGTATGATTTGGTGTGATGCGCATATGGATGCACATACGCCAGAGACGTCACCATCAGGAAATATCCATGGGATGCCTGTTGCAACTTTGCTTGGGTATGGATATAAGGATTTGATAAATATTATCAATGATAATCCAAAAATAAAACCAGAAAATATTATTTTAATAGGTATTCGGTCATTTGAATATGGAGAAGAAGAACTATTAAAACAATTAGGTGTACAAATTTATTATAATTATGATATAACTAAACGTGGGTTTAATGTAGTATTTAATGAAGCATACAGTAAACTAAGTACAACGGTTGATAAAATTGGCTTAAGTATTGACTTAGATGGTTTTGATCCCGAATTTGCTCCTGGAGTTGGAACAAAAGAGCCAGATGGAATTAACTTTAATGAATTTATAGAATCATTAAAGTTAATTGATATAAAAAAGATTGTTGCATTAGAAATTACCGAAGGTAATTCTCATTTTGATCCGTCAGGAAAGACAATGCGTTGTATAACAGACATTGTGAGTCAAGTCAAGGATCTTGAGTATGCTTAAAAATGCATCCATTTTGATTGTACATGCTCTAAATAATTCTGATCTGGGTTATAGCCTTTAACATATGGTTTAACCATTTCGCTATAAGTGTATTGATATAACGGGATTGTGGCATAATCATTTAGTGGTAAGGCTAGTGCCTGCTTAAATAGTACGAGTTGTTGGGTTGGATCGAGGTTTGCAATAGCCAGTGCAATTAACTCGTCATATTGTGGGTTGCAATAATGTGAATTATTTGCACCACTTTTACAGGCATATAGAACAGTGTATGTTGTAATGCCATTGTAATCACCTACCCAACCATCGCGTGCTACTTGATAATTACCGTTATGTCTTGCATCAATAAATGTCTTCCATTCCATATTTTGTAGCTTCACTTTAATAGCATTGTCAAATGCTTGTTGCCACATAGAAGCTAGAGCAAGAGCTATACGTTTGTGTGTTTCAAGCGTATTATACGAAATGGTAAATTCAAAAGGATGGGTTGAATTATATCCAGCTTTTTTAAGTAATGCTTTAGCCTCAGCAATTTGTTTATCTCGTGGCCAGTGTGCCCAGTCATATTGTAAATTAGCATATGCTTTATTGTCAACTGTAGTACTAACGGTTGAATATAATGGAAGTTGCCCTTGTTTAAGTACATCTCGGGTTAGAATTTCTCGATCAATTGCCATAGTGAGAGCTTTTCTTAATTTGGGATTGTTAGCTATAACAGGATTCTTCATATTGAAATCATAAAAATATAAGGCTTCTTGTAATACTGTATGTACTTGGTCGCCAAATTGTTGTTTTAGGCTTGCGTATAAATCTAATGGTAGAGTTTGCCAAGTTACATCTAAGCCACCTGTTTTATAGCTTTGTACGGCTGTTGTGGTCTCTACATACGGGAAATATTTGATATTTTGAATCCTGACTTGGCTCTCATCATAATAGTGTGGGTTTTTTGTTGCGATGATATAACCATTTACAATATGTTCTTTCAATTTGTATGCGCCAGATGTCACCATATTTGCTGGGTTAATCCATGCTCTACCGTACTTTTCTATGGTTTTTTGTGGTACAACGTACGCATTTGGTAAGAGTATAGCCTTAAGGAAAGAAGTGTCTGGGTGCATTAATTGAACCACGAATGTATAATCATCAGGTGCTGATATGCCAAGTGAAGTAACAGGGGCTTTGCTTTTCATGATTGCGTTAGCATTTACAACGCTAGATAATAACATATTATAGTTAGATGCGGTCGATGGATTTACTAAACGTTGCCATGAATAAACAAAGTCATGTGCAGTTATTGGTGTGCCGTCAGAAAATTTCAGATTTTTTCGAAGATGAAATGTATAGGTTTTACCATCAGTAGATATATTCCAAGAGCTAGCCATTCCAGGAATTGGGTTATTTTCTTGGTCAAAATCAAGTAATCCAGAAAATAAATCAAACATTATGCGAGTGGACGATGTGTCTTCCGCTATAGTTGGGTCAAGTGAGGGTGCTTCAGAACCTACGTCTATACGCAATGTATCCATGGGATGCTTTAATTCTCTGGTTGTTTTATCTGTTTTATAAGAACAGCCACTAGCTAAAGCACCCATTAAAGTAGCAAGAATAATAGCTTTTAGATTAAAATTGTGCATTGTAATCTCCTTTATATTAAAGAGCAAACCATCCAGTACAGCAAATTGCAATAATAATTAACCCTGGATTAACTTCATTAAATTTACCCAATAAAAGTTTTAACAAGGTATAACTTATTATTCCAAATACAGCACCAGCTGTTATAGAAAAACATAATGGCATCATTATGATGGTGAGTAATACAGCAATAGAGTCTTCTAAATGTAATAAGTTAATTTTACGTAGATTATTTACCATAAGGACTCCAACTAATATAAGGATAGGTGCGGTTGCACTTTTAGGGATTATGCTAATTATTGGTGAAATAAAGAAAAATGGTACACACAATAATGCGGTTATTATTGAGGCGAAACCTGTTTTTGCACCATTATGGATTCCAACTGAGCTTTCAACAAATACAGCAGTTGGTGACGTGCCTGCGATTCCGCTTACTATTCCGCCAAGTGCATCAGTAATTAAAGAGCGTTTGAAGTATTGTTGTTTGCTGAGTTTATTTTCATGGGTGCGACGCTCTTTTAATGTAACAACCTCATGCGACTTGAAGTTCCATAATTCCATTTTGGCTAATCCTATTCCAAAATTGATCCCATCGATTTGTGGTTTTCACTAATGCT
>CAITEL010000408.1 GCA_903891375.1 uncultured Neisseriaceae bacterium | reverse complement strand
TCCTGCAAAGCCCGATTGACCCCCTGACTTGCGCCGCTATATTCCCGGCCGCGTGCCCGAGTGGTGGAACTGGTAGACGCGCCGGACTCAAAATCCGGTTCTGGCAACAGAGTGCGGGTTCAAGTCCCGCCTTCGGCACCAATTCTATACTCATTCATATTCAAGTTCCAAGTTTGTTGCCAAGCTCCTTGAATCTGTTAGAGTATATAAAATAATAATCCAGATCAAAATAATTTTGCACTCTATACCATCATTTCAAGGTTTACCAAGTACATTTTCAAACAATCTAAATGCAAAGGTGTAGTCATGAATGACTTAAAACGTAATTTTCGTCAAGAAATATTTGTGCAGTGCAATAGTCTCACCCAACAGTATCGAGATAAAACATCAAACCTTATTTTTCAAAATTGTAAAAACATGCTTATACCCAAGCAAAAAATTGCAATATACAGAGCTTTTGGATGGGAAGCAAACCTAAATACCCTAATTAAATATTGTATATCAATCAATAAAAGACTCTATCAGCCTGTTGCATTTAAAGATAGTCAACAAATGCTATTAGAACCTTATAACTCTACAAAAAAAAATATTTTTACCAATAAAATAGAGGCTAATATGCAAGAGTTCGGCATAAAGTGGTATAATTTAGACTTGATATTTTTACCATTAGTAGCAGTAGATAAATTAGGGTATCGGCTAGGAAAAGGTGGTGGATATTATGATGTTACTTTATCACAAATAAATGAGTGGCCTAATCCACCTATTTTATGTGGTATTGGCTATAGTTGTCAACTTGTTGAACAGATTCCTAAGGATCCATGGGATATTCAATTAGATTATTTTGTATCAGAACATGGTTTAATAAAATTTTAATATACTCATCAGAGTAATAATTTGGAGTTATTTTATATATGCAGTTTATCGATTTAAAAAAACAATATGCCTCAATAAAAGATGATGTTATGAATGAGATTTCTCAAGTTCTCGACTCTGGGCAATTTATTCTAGGTGGCAAAGTAAAAGAATTAGAAACAGAATTGTGTACTTATACCCATAGTAAACATACTGTAGGCGTAGCAGATGGCACTAAAGCGTTACTTATTGCTTTGATGGCCTTAAATATTGGGCCTGGAGACGAGGTTATTGTACCCGCATTTACTTTTATTGCAACAGCCTCAATGGCAAGACTTCTTGGTGCAACTCCTGTTTTTATAGACGTTGCCCCTGAAAGCTATAATATGGATGCAAATAAGCTAGAAGCCGCAATCACAAAACAAACTAAAGCTATTATCCCTGTTAGTATGTTTGGTCAATGTGCCGACATGGATGCAATTAACACAATTGCAAATAAATATAATATAACTGTTATTGAAGATGGTGCGCAAAGTTTTGGCGCAACATATAAAACTAAACGTTCATGTAATACTTCAACTATTGGTTGCACTAGTTTTTTCCCATCTAAACCATTAGGGTGCTATGGTGACGGTGGTGCATGTTTTACTAATGATGATCGCCTTGCCGAAACTATGCGCCAAATTAGAATACATGGACAAGACGGACGTTATCATCATGCAAGATTAGGGGTAAATGGTAGATTAGATACGTTACAAGCTGCAGTATTATTAGCTAAACTCCGAATTTTTGACAAAGAAGTTCAAGCCCGTGAATTAATTGGTGCGAGATATTCTGAATTACTCAAAAACACTAACTGTATAACACCAAAAGTTATGGAAGCAAACACTCACGTTTATGCACAATATACCATACTTGTAGAGAACCGTGAAGAGTTTGTAAATAAACTGAAAGATAAAGGTGTACCTACATATATCCATTATCCAATACCACTACATAAACAACCTATCTTACAACAATTTTATACTGGGCAAGACCTAAGCACATCTGAGCGTCTAGCAAAACAAGTAGTGAGTTTACCAATGCATCCCTACTTAGATGAGAAAACGCAAGACGAAATTGTTGCCGTTGTTAAAAGTAGCTTATAACTAATGCATCTAATGGATTATGTAAAAATGCCACAACCATTGGTGGTACTCGGTGTAATGTATGTAATCTTTGCATTTTTCAATATCATAAACTATTTAAAAGATGGATATTGGCATGGTATACTCTCTGGAACAATAAAAGCTATAGTAACAAATAAATTAAAATTTATATTGTTTTTATGTATAACAATATTAACCATTACGTTTATTGACTGGCCTATATCTAACTTATGCAAAACATTTTATAATGTTGATGTTTATACGGCAACTGACTTTATTAATTCAATGGGTGAAGGTTGGTTTGTGTCAGGAATACTATTTACCATCGCTATTATTCTTAGTTCTAGGAATAGAATTCAGGATGCAATTGCTTTTCGTATTGCATTTATGACTTCTATTTTTGCAGGTTTAACTAATGGTGTATTAAAATTTATTTTTAATCGTGAACGCCCAGTTATTGGGATGGATGAATGGCATTTTTTTCATTTTTTTTTAACTGGGGCAAAAAAACTTAACAGCCTTATGTATGCTTATAATAGTATGCCATCTGGACATACTATTACGGTATTATCAGCGGTTACTGTATTATATTTGTGCTCACAATCAAAAATAGCTAAAGCTATTTTGATATTTTTTGCGCTAGCTATATGTTATGCACGAGTGTACACCATGAACCATTGGCTAAGTGATGTTTTAGTTTCTACCATCATTGGTATAACTATTGGACGTATTAGCTATAATATAAATAAATATAGAATTAATAAGGATTATTTAAAAAATGAATAAAATTTCTGTGATTACAGGAGTTTCAGCTGGAATTGGACGAGAACATTATCGCCGACATATGAAGAAATACGAAATATAAAATAAAAAGATAATCTATGAAAAAAATATTATTACTCGTTAGTATTCTAACTCTAACAAATTATGTGTCAGCTGTTAGCTCTTCTGCAGCACCAACCTTAATACCTGCAACAGGAACAATTGAAGTAGCTTTTAGTCCCAACAATGGAGTTACACAAACTGTTGTAAATGCTATAAATAATGCAAACAAACGCATTTTAGTTGAAGCATATAGTTTTACCTCTAAAGATATTTCGGCCGCATTACTATCTGCAAAAAAACGTGGCGTAGAAATTCAATTGATTTTAGACAAATCTCAAGTTGGCAGAAAGTATTCTTCAGCAACATTTTTTTCTAATTTAGGTTTTAACTTACATATCGATATTAACCATGCGATTTTTCATGATAAAGTAATGATAATTGATGCCAATACAGTTATTACAGGGTCATTTAATTTTACTAAAGCGGCTGAGACAAAAAATGCTGAAAATCTTTTAATTTTAAGAGGTAATACTCAACTCACTAAATTATATACCAAAGAATTTGTTTATAATTGGCAACAATCATTAAGTTATAATGACTATCTAAACAGTAAATATTTTAAACCTA
>CAITEL010000407.1 GCA_903891375.1 uncultured Neisseriaceae bacterium | reverse complement strand
AGCAAGTTCCTTTTTCAATTCAGCTTCCAGCTCTTCTACTGTTGGTAAGTTAAATTGATAGGTACTAGCAAAAATTTGTTTAGTTTTTTCACCCAAGCAATATTTAACCATAGCATTACTTTTTTTGGTACATAAAACCAAACCAATTGTGGGGTTGTCATTTTCTAATTTGATTTCTTGATCAAAATAATTTACATACATCAATATTTGCCCTAAATCGGCATGAGTTAGTTCATGGGTCTTCAAATCTATTATCAAATATGCTTTCAGGGGAATTGAATAAAAGACCAAGTCAGTATAAAAATGCTTTCCATCCAATGTAAGTCGTTTTTGTCTAGCAACGAATGCAAAACCTTTACCAAGTTCTAATAAGAAATGTTGCAAATTATTAATCAAAGCCTCTTCTAGTTTAGACTCAACCATTCTATAAGATTCAGGAATATCTAAAAATTCCAAAACTACAGGATCTTTAATTGCATCCACTGGGTCATTTAGCTATTGACCTTTATATGCCAATTGTAATAATCCTTTCTTATCTTTACTCTTGGCTAACCTATCAAATAATAAACTAGCAATTTGTCTACGTAATTCACGAACAGACCAATGATTTTTATCAGATTCAATTTCATAAAATTGCCTTGCTTCAAACCTTGATACTCGCATGATTAATTCATAATGTGACCACCCCAGATTTTGTTTAAATTGGACAGACAGTGTCTGCCCAATTGTGTCTGGATAAGTTAAATAAAAATATCTTGCATTCTTTAGTGTTGTTGCACTGAAGCCCTTACCATATTTAAGATTTAGTTTATTTGATAACTCTTTAATAATGTGTCTGCCGTACTCAGCTCGGTTTCCACCGTTTTGTTCTTCAATAACTATGTCTCGCCCGATTAACCAATATGCATTTACCATTTCAGTATCTACTGAATTTTGAATACGCTGTCTTGCATTATCAATGTGCTTAGAGATATTGTTATACAATGTATCTAAGGAATTATTAACCATTACCAATTCAGTTTTAGATTTTTTCTTCATTTTGCCATCATTCATAAGAGGTTATTTTACCAGTTTTTTAATAAGTGGTTGTAGCCTAGAACTCCAAAATATCTGAGCTAAGCAGCATTCACTCTGCCATCTTGATTTATGAATTGAGTTATTATACTATCCAAGTCAATGCCAGATTCTTGCTCTTCAAATAGATATTTTCCAATAAGATAAATGTGTTGCCAAGCAACTGGTGACACTTTAAGTAAACTAGTGAAACCTGCCTCATCCTTATCTTTTTGATAAATTTCCAATAATTTACTCAATATTGCAGAGTTATAATAAATGATTGCATTGGCAAGTAACCATCCACATTGATTACTAATTTCAACTTCAATATCAGTACGACCAGTTAACTCTTTCTTACTTCCAACTTGAGCAGTTGCCGATCTTAATTGGTGATATGCTTCAAGTCTATTCTGGGAACGATGCACATCTCGTTGTAGTTTTTGATCCATTGTATACCTGAGTGTGTAGATACTACGTACCAACTTATCAAATTCAAATAGTGCTTTTCTTGTTCTATTAGAAGGAGAATATGAGCAGAGCTTTTTGATGAAAAGATGTTGAGTTGTCTCTTTTTGGGCAAGAGTTACCATAATTCTTCGTATATTATTCCATTCCGACTTAATCAGCTCAATATTTATCGTATCCGTTGGTTTTATTAAAAAATTGGCATAGGCATCACTATCTTTTGTACAACCAACTTTTTTAATTTCAGCTGTTAGATTAGTAAATCTTGGATTAAATTGTATATCAAACCAATACAGCATGGCAAAATTAGCTTTGTTGATACTATGCATATCACCAGTTACAACCTCTGGGTAAATAGTTGACTCATTATTATAAATAATGTCAAATACATAGTGACTTTCATGGTTGTGAGCACTAATAACTATACTATGTAGAGGGATATGGTTGCATAAAAGTGTATATGCCACCACGCCACGACCTCGCCCAAAATATTTTTTTGAATATCTAGCCTTTGTGGTTGGATTTTTCACACTAAATTTTTGACCATCAACGGCGGCAAATCTCATATCAAAACCAGCTTGATAGTATTTAAAAATCGGCAATTTAGATGTAGCCGCACTAATAATACTACTAGCTTTTTGCAATGTGCTTTCTCTAAAATACTGTTTATAATTGTACTGAAGTGTATGGTATGAGATATTACTAATATCAGCCATAACGTTTAACCCATGATTCATAGCTTGAGCCATAATAACGGCAAATAATTCATTGTCATTTGGTATTTTTTTGGCATAACGTGACTGTAATGGTGTTAATGCTTTCAAAAACTTACATTCTTTATTGACGAATTGAAATACATTTATAATGTTACTTGGTGACACTTGATTATAAAATTGTTCTTGAACCTCTTCAATACTATCTTCTGGTGGTTTTTTAACTAGTATCTCTTGATTATCCTTGTCGTATTCCAAGTGTTTAAATTCAACCTTTTTCAGTTTTTTATTGAAAATACGCCAAAGATCTTCTAACTCAATTATTAATTTATCAAGTGTTTTATCACAAGAATCATGAAATATTGGAAGATTTAATTTAGATAAAGCTTCTAATTCCGCTTCAGCAGATAATAATTCGGCATCAAAACTACGGTGGGAAGCACTATCCTCAAGATAAAACTTCCCATCAAGAAGTTTTCCCCTACATTGTTGATAGAACCAATATTCAAATCTATCAGCATTAACTGTAATGCTACCATTAGACGAATTGTTGAGTAAATATGAGTCTGCTCGTTCAGGTATAATGTCCAGCAGTTTTTGCTCTTTAATTGGTATTGGTTGTTGGTGCTTAAATCGTTGTTTTAATAATTCTATTGCCTGAATATATGGATCATCCATGTCATTACTTAATAAATCTAATTGCAAGAATAGTGGACGTAGATTTTTTCTAAAGCGATACCCGTCTTTATCAAATATTTTCCAACGTTGCTCTTGTTCAGATTTATTTAACTGCATGAACTCTGCCACTAATGCTTCAATTTGTTCCTTAGGTAAAATCTTGTATGCTTTTTTACGAACTTTGCCATAAAGATCTTGGTCATCAAAATTCTCATCAGTAAATAACGCCAATAATTTAGCTATTTTTTTAGCATGCTTCTTTTGTTTTTTATAAGTGCTTAATTTGTGAATACTTAATTTAGCCGTAATACTATCATCAAAATGCTTGATGTGATAGCAAAATGCATCCACTAAATTATCAGTAATTTTCTGATACCGTTGCCAAGAGTAGCAAAGTAAGTATAAGCTCCGTTGCTCAGGTTTGAATTCACGCAATTCATATACAGTATAGAAATGAGCTAAACTAGCATAAAAATTAAGATTTTGTTGTGAAATTGATAGTGATGGTAATATGGATTTGGCTAATTGATATAATGGACGTAGGGTTTCCAATTTAGCACATTCTGCTTGCAATATTCTATATTTGAAATCCTTTGCATCCTGTTTTAGTGCCGCGAGTTCAGAGATTATATTATCAGTTGAAAGCAAAATATCTAATTTTTCTTGCATCTCGGTTGATATTTTTACAGTTAACAATTCACCAAGTCTTTGGCGTTCTTTGTTTTGAGCTTCAGATATCAAATCTTGTAAAGTGGTATAACCGGGGCGAATTATCTTTTTAAATCGCAAAAATGAAAGGGTTTCAGTTAAAATAAAAGTTGTTGCCATATCTCGTTTTATAATTGATTCCAACTCATTAGCCAATATTAATTTATGCTTTTGACTATTCCAGTTTTGATATGCAAAATGCTTTATAATTGTAGAACGTTGTAAATAAAACTCATGGCGACTAACTTCTTCTTGAGTAAACTTGCTTTCAGGGAAATAATGCTCTAGAATAAATTTATAATCATCTTCTGGCACATCTTTCCAAGTAAAATCAAAAAATATCTGTTTTGTTTTGAAATACCCAAGTTGCAAAGCACAATAAACCTGCTCAGTTAATGAATTTCTTGAGTAGATAATATTTTGTTCGGTTTCATCAAAATGTAAATAGTATTGGCGTTGATCCTCATCAAAATCAGGAAGTCCATACAGGGCAAATGATTCTTCTTCAGATAGGATTGTGAGACGTTTATTGCTCGCTCTCATATAAATATGACCTTGTGGCTAAAAATCTTGAAATTAATGGTTAGGTTATCTTTTTTTAATATTATGTAATTTTTTGATGTCAGATATGGTTTGTTTACTTACTGACAACTCATTGGTAATCCAATCATAACTTTTACCCGCCTGTAAGAATATTTTTATTTTTTCTATTTTCTCTGGGGTGGTTTTATTTTTACTACCAAACGTCCGCCCAAATTTTACACCGTCAGCTCTAGCTTTGACTATACCAGCTTTAGTACGTGAATTAATCATACCACGCTCTAATTCTGCAAAAACTCCAGCAATTTGAAAAAATGCCTTGCCAATTGGTGATGTGGTATCAACCTTATCACCTGAGTCAAGGGAAATTAGATCCACTTTTTTATTATTCAATATCTCAATAATTTCAATAAGACCCTTAAGTGACCGAGCTATTCTATCAATCTTATAAACCACAACAATATCTTCAGCTCTCAGTGCATCGATCATTAAGTTTAATTCTTTGCGATTATTATCTTTACCACTAATTGCTTCACTATAAATTTTTTTACAACCGGCTTTTAATAAAGCTTGTTTTTGTAATTCTAAATCTTGATTGTTGCTACTAACTCTTGCATAACCAATTTTCATATTGTTTTCAGTACAAATAAATCTTGAATTATAGATTGTACCACATTAGTACAATGAATGCACAATTATTTAGTAATTGTACTATGTTTTCGTTGTTTTTTGATGGTACAGAAATACTTAAGTTTGTTTGTACTAAAATATCTGCAAACCTAATTAAAACACGTTCGAAATAATATTGTTAATTTTAATTAACATAAAATCCAGAAATATGGTATAATTTTGTCTTGAAAAAATTGTGTATTCAAAAGCAGGAACTATATAAGTACTGTGTGGTTACAGTACTGTTTTGCTTTGAAATTTATGAAAAACCATATAATTAAAGTTATAAAAATATGACTATACCGTTTATGCGAGAATTATTACAAGTTAAGATTATCCCTATTCGTATTGTAAAACCTTCCGAATATTACAACTTGGATACTGTAAACTTATTAGTTAAATGTATAGAATGTGCTGGAATATGGACACATCCTATAATAATAGAAAAACAAAATTTTATTATTATGGATGGGCATCATCGTTTTCAGGCGGCAAAAAATCTCGGATTAAAAAATATACCTGCTTTTGTTATTGGTTATGACAACCCATATTTGAAATTAACCTCTCGAATTCCAGAACAGAATATTTTAGCTGAAAATGTTATCAAAGCAGGACTGACTGGTAAACTACTAAACTATAAATCAACATGTCATAATATTTCTATTGATATGCCTAAAACTAAAATTCAAATTAGCGATTTAAACAATTCACAGCCATTTAGGATAGTAGATAATGTATCGTGATGAGATATGTATTGTAGATTCTCCATTAGACATAAATCAAAGGAGACATTTTTTTAGATTGAATAATTTTCTTGATAATTCTAATGTTTTATTAAAATTAGAATGGCTTAATCCAGCTGGTTCAATTAAAATAAAACCTGCACTGCAAATGATAAATGATTTAGAGAATAGAGGGTTTTTCCGCATATGTGGGGTGAATCGGCAATGAGAAACACTATGATTATCTTACATCAGTTGATATGATAAGGTTTAACCAATTTAATATTTAATAAATTGTTTAATTAAAAATGATGGTTTTTGCATATCAATAACAAATTTTTAATGTAAATTGAATAGTATTTGCACTTTCAATAAATATGCTATAATCCTGTATTAACAACCAATTACGAGAAAATATTTTAATTCTCATTGCCGATTCACCCCACATATGCGGAAAAACCCAATATTAAGGAACTCAAAATACTGTCCGATGCATACCGTACTAAAACAAAAAATTATCAGAATACGGATGGCGTAGATGCTGGAGTAATTAAAGTGAGTAGAAAATTCTTAGATACCCATAATTACAGCATATATTTAGTATCAGATGGTTTTACAGATAATAAGGAACTTGAGGAGAAATTATCGAAAAATTCATTGGATAATAAGGTGGATTTTATGAACGATGTCTTACAATACATGCAGCAGATAGTAGAGTCAAAAAAAGGAGACAACCAAAAACCTGATGATGCGGCTACACCTATCTTGGTCAATCAATAGATACAGCTGAGTAGTTACGAAACACCAATTCTTGTGCACTTTGACGTACACAAGAATTGGTGCGACGACGCTATAACACGCAAATATGGATGAGCATTAGTGACGGAATGCTCTGTAGGAGGTTAACACCATCCCCATTCCATGTTCGTCAGCAGCACTAAAAATCTCTTTATCTTTAATAGAACCACCTGGATGTATTATCGCTTTTATACCATGTTCTGCTAAAATATCTACGTTATCTCTAAATGGAAAAAACGCATCTGAGGCGCATACTGCACCCTCAACATTAAAACCAAACTCTGTTGCTTTATTTATTGCAATTTTTGTTGAATCTATACGTGACATTTGCCCTGCACCTATACCTATAGTTTGATTGTTTTTAACTAAAATTATCGCGTTTGATTTTACAAATCTAGCTACACTCCAAGCAAATAACAAATCATTTATTGTACCTTCATTTGGTGTGTTGTTTGTAACGATTTTTAACGCATCTTTATTTAAGATTTTATTTTCTGGTGTTTGCACTAATAATCCACCGCCAATTCGTTTATAATCTAACTTATTATGATTATTAGTTAAATTGATTTGTAATACACGTACATTTGGTTTAGTAGTCAAAATCTCCATAGCATCACTAGAATAAGACGGTGCTATTAACACCTCTAAAAAATTACCGATTAAAACTTCTGCTGTACTTTTATCTACTTCTTTATTGAAAGCAATTATTCCACCAAAGGCACTAACAGGATCGCTAGCAAAAGCTTTTATATAGCTTGTTACTGTTCTCTCATCAATCGCTACACCACATGGGTTAGCGTGCTTTACTATAACACACGCAGTGTTGGTGTATTGTCTTACACATTCCCAAGCCGTATCTGCATCTGTCAAGTTATTATATGATAATTCTTTACCTTGCAATTGAGTAAAGCTTGCCAGTAAGCCATCAATATTGCCACTGTCTTTATAAAAACCTGCCATTTGGTGAGAGTTTTCACCATAACGGAGTGTTTGTACCAATGTCGCTGGTATTGTTAATTTGTTAGTAAAAATAATTTCTTCATTAGTTTCGGTGTTTGCGTGTTTTAATAAATACTCACTTATTAAACTATCATAATATGCTGTATGACTAAAAGCACTTTGTGCCAATTTTAGTCTGGTTACGTTACTTACATTTTGAGTATTTTGTAATTCATTTATCACTAAGTTATAATCATTATGGTTAGTTAAAATAACCACATTGGTATGATTTTTGGCACTTGCTCTTATCATTGCTGGACCACCAATATCTATGTTTTCTATGGCGTCATTAAATGTACAACTATCTTTATTTATTGTTTCTTCAAAAGGATATAAATTTACACATACTAAATCTATGCCTATTATTTCATGCTCTAGCATTTGTTGTTGATGTGTAGCATCCTCACGTTTTGCTAAAATCCCACCATGAATCTTAGGGTGCAAGGTTTTTACTCTGCCATCTAAAATTTCAGGAAAGTTAGTCTCATTAGCAACAGGCATTACTTTTATGCCATTATTTGCTAAATAATCAAAAGTACCACCTGTTGATAAAATTTCGATCCCAAAATTTTGAAGATGTTTAGCAAATTCTAAAACACCAGTTTTATCTGAAACACTAATTAATGCACGTTTTATCGAAATAAGCATAAAATAAAAACCTTAAAACACTATAATCCTAAAAAAAGCCTCAGTTGAGTGAGGCTTTTTTATAATACAATAAACTAATAATATTTAGTCATCAAATTTATAATGCATCAGTGTTTGTTGATGCTTCCACCTTTATTAACGTAGCTGGATCTATAATTGGAGCGGCTACTAAGGTTTCTGTTTCAACTGCGGATTTAATTGATAAACGCATTCTGCCACGATCATCAAACTCAACAACTTTTACCTTAACATTCTGCCCTTCTTTTAAGTACCGACGAACATCTTCAACTCTCTCATTAGCAATTTGTGACACATGCACAAAGCCTTCACGTCCGCCAAGCACACTAACCATAGCACCCATATTTCGATCTAAAATACGTGTAACTGTTCCATCATATATTTCACCAATTTTAGCATCAACTACAATACCTTCGATAATTGATTTAGCTTTTTCGGCACCTTCTCGTTGAACACACGCAATAGTTACCATACCAGTGTCGGAAATATCAATTGTAGAACCTGTTTCTGCGATAATAGATTTAATTACTGAACCACCTTTACCTATTACATCTTTGATTTTTTCAGGATTAATTTGCAATGTATACAAACGTGGAACTCTATCAGACAATACTTTAGGGTACGGTAATGTATTTTTCATTAAACCTAAAATATGCATTCTACCCTCTAATGCTTGTTGTAGTGCAATATGCATGATTGGGCGAGTAATCCCGTCAATTTTAATATCCATTTGTAGAGCTGTAACACCTTTATCAGTCCCAGCTACTTTAAAATCCATATCACCCAAATGATCTTCATCACCAAGTATATCAGTTAAAACTGCAAATTTAGCACCTTCAAGGATTAGTCCCATAGCAACACCAGCAACGTGATTTTTAATCGGCACGCCAGCATCCATCATACACAAACAGCCACCACATACACTCGCCATAGAAGAAGAACCATTTGATTCTAAAATTTCAGATACCACACGAAGAGTATAAGGGAATAATTCTGCACTTGGTAAAACAGCCTTTAATGCACGTTTTGCTAGATTACCATGACCAACTTCACGACGTTTTGGTGGTCCCATTCTGCCTACTTCACCAGTTGAAAATGGTGGAAAGTTATAATGTAACATGAAACGATCTGAATATTCACCACCAATGGCATCAATAGTTTGCTCATCCATTTTAGTTCCAAGAGTGGCAATAGCTAGCGCTTGTGTTTCTCCACGAGTAAATAACGTAGAGCCGTGTACACGAGGTAATATCCCAGTTTGAATATTAATTGGTCTAACTGTTTTAGTATCACGCCCATCAATTCTAGGCTCACCAGATAAAATCTTACCCCGTACAATAGCTGATTCCAAGCTATGGAAATATTCATTCACTTGATTAACATAAAGTGTGGTGCTTTCATCAGTAATTAATACTGCATCGATTTTACTCTTGATTTCATTTATTTTAGCATAACGCAGTGGTTTTTCTCTAATATTATATGCATCATTTAATTCAGAGCCAGCAATCTCTTTCATTTTAGCTAATAATTCTTCATTTTTAGGCTCTGGTGTCCATTCCCAAATCACTGGATTTACTTCTTGAGTAAACTCATTAATTGCATTAATTGCAACTTGTGATTGTTCATGACCAAACATAACTGCATTTAACATGATGTCTTCTGGTAGTTCTTTGGCTTCACTTTCAACCATCAAAACAGCATGTTTTGTACCAGCAACAACTAAGTCTAAATCGGATAACTCAAGCTCTTTCTTATTTGGATTTAATACAAATTCATTATTAATATACCCAACACGTGCTGCGGCAATAGGACCTTTAAATGGAACTCCAGCTAAACACATAGCTGCAGAAGCTCCAATTAATGCTGGTATATCAGGACTTACCTCAGGGTTTAATGATATGACTTGTACCACAAGATGAATATCATTGTAAAAACCTTCTGGAAATAACGGGCGAATAGGTCTATCAATTAAACGTGCAATTAAAACTTCATGATCAGCAGGCTTTGTTTCACGTTTGAAATATCCACCAGGTATTTTACCTATAGCATAGTTTTTTTCAAAATAATCAACAGTTAACGGAAAAAAATTCTGCCCTTGTTTTACTTCTTTAGCCGCAACAACAGTTACCAAAATAACTGTTTCATCAACATTAACCAGCACACTACTTGTTGCTTGACGTGCTAAAACACCAGTTTCTAATGTAACTGTGTGTTTTCCATATTGGAATGACTTAGTAAATTTATTAAACATTTACAATTTATCCTTTTAAATGATTTTTAATGGAGTATAGTAATTTAAAGAAGCTATTTAATTGACTCAGGAAATACATTAAATAGCTTCCTTTTATAGAAACAAGAACTTTTAAATTACTACGAACAGAAACTCCCGCCACAGTTTACTCTTGAAGAGTCTGTGGTGGGAATGAAGTTTTGTGCTTAAGCAATGTTTTATTTACGTAAACCTAATGACTTAATAAGATCTGCATATTTAACATTATCTGTACGTTTTAAGTAATCAAGTAAACGTCTACGTTGTGAAACTAGTTTTAATAATCCACGACGTGAATGGTGATCTTTTACGTGAGTTTTAAAATGACCAGTTAAATCATTAATACGTGCGGTCAATAAAGCAACTTGCACTTCACTAGAACCAGTATCACCAACTGTTCTTTGAAACTTTTTGATAACTTCTTCTCTTTGTGTTGTTGTAATAGCCATTTTCGACTAAATCCTTTTAATAATAATAAACAACGTCAAGAAAAGCCAAGTAGTAGGAGTAACCCTAAAACCTCGCCTTACTTCCAAGTGGTTGGTAATCGTTGCATGGAGTTACCATCAACAATTACTCAAAATATATATCTTTTGAGGTATCAATTATCGCATATTTTACACCAAAAATGTAATTATTATCAGCTAATTGTTATAATAATACTCGAATATAAAGAGTATATACTTAGCACGGGCACAAATTGAGGTTTTTGATGAGAGCGACGCCGTGTGACTCTCGTACATCAGGAGCGAAAGCGGAAAGCGTGGTACATGCCCGTGTTAAGTATACATGGATTTTAAATAACTTTTGAATACTGCTTATTATCTATTTTATTTCTATAATATTTATCAAAAATCACGGCTACATTTCTAACCAAAAATTGTCCTTTTGCTGTTACTCGTAAATTATTTTCAGCAAGTTCAATTAAATCCAAGTCTTGCAATTTAATAAGATCATGCAATTCATCTGTAAAATAATCGTTAAACTTAAGTGTAAACAATGTTTCGATTTTAATAAAATCTAAACCAAATTTACACATTATTTCTTGAATGATAAACCGTCGAATAATATCATCTGTGGTTAAAACTATACCACGTAATATCGGCAGTTGTTTTCTATCAATTAATTCATAGTATTGTTTTATATCCTTCTGGTTCTGATAATAACTATCGCCAATAAAACCAATAGAAGATAAACCAAATGATAATAAATTAGAATCAGCAAAAGTAGAATACCCTTGGAAATTACGTTGAATTGTTCCATTGGTTAACGCTATAGCTAAAGAATCAGTGGGCAATGCAAAATGGTCCATACCTATAAACATGTACCCTGCCTCAGTTAATTTTTGCACACTCATCTGCAAAATATCTAATTTTACTGAAGCCATTGGCAAATCCTCTTCTTTTATTCTGGTTTGCGCCATCGTTAATGATGGAATATGTGCATAATTAAATAAAGCGATCCTGTCTGGGTTCATTGTAATTATTTTATCAATGGTTTCACTAAATGTCTCAACATTTTGAAAAGGTAGTCCATAAATTAAATCTACATTCGTCGATGTTAAACCATATTTTTTAGCGCTTTGAATAATAACATTACTCTCATCAAACGATTGCACTCGATTTACTGCCTTTTGTACTTTATAATTAAAGTCTTGTACTCCAATAGATACTCGTGTAAACCCTATATTCTTTAGATTCTTAATATAACTTTCATTACAATGCCTTGGGTCAATTTCCATTGCAACTTCTTCAACATTAGTTAAATCAAAATTTTCATTAATGATACTCATTACTTGAGTTATCTCATCTTCAGATAACCATGATGGAGAGCCACCACCAAAATGTAGTTGAATGACACTAAGTTTTTTATTATATAAGAGTTCTCGATATAATTTAATCTCTCGCTCTAAATATTCAATATAAGTCGTTATATTATTTCGATTATTAGTGATTATTTTATTACATCCACAAAATAAACACAAAGTATTACAATATGGAATATGTATATATAAGGAAATTTTATCTAATGCAGATATATCTTTCATGTCTATTTTACCTAATTGAGATAATTGAGTCTCACTCGTATAGCTAGAATTAAATTTATCTGCCGTTGGATATGAAGTGTAACGTGGCGCATTTGTTTGACATTTTTCGATTAGCTCACGATCAAAAATGAAGTTGGTAGTAGTCATTATTGCCATTCAATAAAAAGTTTAATTTGTAAATCGTTTTTACTTAATTTAATAATTTTAGGATGATTAGTGTCATACCAATCGACATATTCAATCATCCATCCCAGCTGGTTAAAGCCATTGGAATTTTCTTTATCAATGACCACATTAGGTAAATTAACCCCCTGTATCCAATAGTGTAAATAGTTTAACGGTAAAATAAAACCAAGATTAGCTTGCATAATTGAATCAAGATCATTTCCAGAGTATATTTTATCTTTTTCATAAAGAGTTATATTAGAACTTTCAATAACTATTTTAGCCACGACTTGCCCTAATGGTGTATTAAAATCAATTTCTTCTTTATTGTTGATTTTTCGCCAAGTAAAGTTACCGTATTTTGTTTTATCTAAATTTTTAATAAAAAATCTACCAGATATATCAAAAGTATCTTCAATTAGCTTTGGTTTATTATATTTAACAATTTTCGTGGTATTTACATTATAAAATGTAGCACAACTAGTTAAAAACACCAACATTAGCATAGTGGCAAATTGTTTTAACAAGGTAATATTTCCTTTATTTTTTTATTAGTCACGATATACACTCCTCCGATGGTCAATCTCTAACACTAGAACAATTAACTTACCATCTTGAATTTTGCATAAAACTCTATAATCTCCAACTCTATAACGCCAAAATTCTCCCAAATCGCCTTTTAATGCTCCACCCCATAATCGTGGATTTTGACAATCAGTAATCCTATCATTCAACCATGACGTAATTCTTTTTACTATTTGCTTATCCATTTTTTGAAGTTGACGAAGTACAATATCGTCATATATTAGTTTAAAGCCCAAGTTCACGCAGTAATTCCTCATGTGTATATCTTTGATTGTCACTAGCATAAATAGAACTCGCCATCAAATAATCCTGTGCATCCTCTATATACCTAGTTAAAGCATCAATTACTACTTTACTTTTTGCAATATGTAGTTGTTTCGCTAATGCAGTTAAATTTAATTCTAATTCTTCTGGCAATCTAACTGAATACATAATACTATCCTTGATTATAAATAAATATTTTATACGGAACATAGGCATGTATTGTGCTTTACGCTTTAGTTCCTGATGTATTATCCGTCGTACACGACGTCGTCCATCAAAAACCTCAATTTGTGCCCAATGCTAAGCATATAGCAATATTATACCACAAGTAATACTTTTGTAAAACATTTTATATTTATTAGTGCTGGAGAAGAAATAATGCTATAATCATCACAAAAATTGTCAACAATAAAGAAAGTGTAATCACATGGATAACAATAACACTATTCGCTGTGGGTGGGTTAATAATGAACCAATATACATTGAATATCATGATAATGAATGGGGTAACCCTCAATATAACGATAGAAAACTGTTTGAACTACTTAACCTAGAAGGCGCTCAGGCAGGATTAAGCTGGATTACCATTTTAAAAAAAAGAGAAAATTACCGACTGGCTTTTGATAACTTTGACCCTTACAAAATTGCGCAGTATGATGAGAATAAGATAACAGAACTTTTAGCAACTGCTGGTATAATTCGCAATCGTTTAAAAATTCAGGCTGTGGTTACGAATGCCCAAGCATATATTAAAATCTGCGAACGATATAATAGTTTTTCTGATTATATGTGGCAATTTGTAAACAATACTCCAATACAAAATCAATGGAAAACATTTAGCGAGGTTCCAACACAAACTGAGATTTCTCAAATAATGGCCAAAACTTTAAAAAAAGATGGTTTTAAATTTGTTGGTAACACAATTTGTTACGCATTTATGCAAGCTGTTGGTATGGTTAATGACCATATTATTGATTGTTTTTGCCATAAATTACACACATGATATTAAGATTATGATAATATTCATAATTCAAGTAACTACTCAGCGGTAGTGTAATTTAACTACTCGGATGTGCCATTATATCTAAATATTTTGGTGGCGCCGTGTATATGGAAATACATAAGACACCAAAATATAACGATAGAATGGATACAACTAAGTAGTTACTAATTCAATAAACATAAAAGAGGTTGTGGTATATGAATTTATCTAAGAATTATGATTATATTTATCTTCACGGATTTGCATCCACGCCTGATTCTGGCAAAGCACAGTATTTTAAAGCTAAATTTTTTGATATTGGCATCAGTTTATATCTACCCGATCTAAATCAAAATGATTTTTCAAATTTAACCATAACTAGGCAATTAGAACAAGTACAAAAACTAATTAAAAAATCCTCTAAACCAATTATATTAATTGGTTCTAGCATGGGTGGGATTGCAAGCGTCATACTTGCGGAAAATAACTCAAACATCAAAAAACTTATTTTACTCGCTCCTGCTTTTAAAATATCGCAATTATGGCGTGATGGCATTAGCGTATCACAGCTTGAAGAATGGAAAATACAAGGAACTTCTGAAGTTTTTCATTATGGGTATGAAAAAAAAGTGCAATTAAACTATCAATTTTATCTTGATTTATTTAACCACAATGACTCTAATTTTTCACGAGCAGTGCCAACTTTGATTTTTCATGGTATAAATGATGATGTAGTACCAATAAATTTAAGCCAAGAATACACACAACAAAATCCTAACTCAACATTAATCAGTTTGGAAGATGACCATAGTTTAAAAAAAGACCTTAATTACTTATGGAATAAATCAATACAATTTATTAATTCATAATACGGAGAATTCAATATACAATGCTCTCAAACACCTATAACCTCGTAATAGATAACAAATACAAGAAACAAAAAATTTCTCGACATATACAAAGTAGCGACTCTTTATTGATTTCAAATATATATAAAAAATCAAATAAACCTACATTGTTAATTGCAAGTGATGCTTATAACGCTAATCGTATCATCGATGAATTAGATTTTTTTGGTAGTACTAATGTAAAAATTGCATTATACCCAGATACAGAAGTATTACCATATGAAAAAGTAACACCGCAAAGAGAATTAATTGCAGAGCGATTACGCACGTTATGGCAAATCAGCCAGAAACAGGTTGATATTCTCGTTGTACAAGCTAATACATTACAAACAAGAATTTGTCCCCTACCATATCTTCATGGTAGAGTATTGCTCT
>CAITEL010000406.1 GCA_903891375.1 uncultured Neisseriaceae bacterium | reverse complement strand
TAGTTATATTTTAAAATCTAAAACATTAATTAATGCCAATACAACGGTAGTCAACAGTAGTAACACACAGGTAGCTACATATACTTTTGTTGATGATAACACAACAACATCTAAAGGCCAAGTTTATATTCAAAATGCTGGACTGGTAGCTCCCGGTACTAAACAAAGTTTATATTTGTCTGATGTTAAAAATATTGTTAAAATTTTAGATACTGGTTCTTCTGCAACTTCAGCGGTAACAGCGGGATTAGCTTCTTATAGAGATATTACTTCCTATTATACTTTTGATAATGGACAAACAGATAATTACTATGGCCACGCAAGCATTATATTAAGACCTGGAGCTCCACAACCTTTAGGTAATATTTTGGTGTTTGTAAATTATTATCAACATTCCGGTGGTGATGGATACTTTAGTAGAGTTTCTTATACTAATGAATCTTATCAACAGATTCCAAACTATACCAGTGATTCTGGTGTAACTTATTCGTTGAGAGATTCTTTGGATTTCCGTCCAGCAAGATTAAATGCTCCCACAGGATATACAACTTCACAACCACCTTTTACATTTAAAATCAATAATCTTTCTGCAACAACTGCTGGTGTATTATTACCTGTTGATTTGAGTCAATTTGGTGTAAATACATTTACATATTATCTTGGCCGTAAAGATAAACTTATATTAACTAAAGATAAAAGCTTTAAAATGATTGAAGGTACTCCTTCTATCAATCCAATATTCCCATCTGAACCCGATGGTTCTTTGGTGATTGCTGAACTTACACACAATCCATATACAGGCTATATTCCAACAGAAGCACCGACTGGACAGGTTTCAGATTTATCAATTCAAAAAGTTAAACATAAACGTTATACCATGCAAGATATTGCTAGCTTAGAAGAACGTATTAATAATATTGAATATTATACCTCATTGAGTTTGTTAGAACAAAAAGCAAGTTCATTACAAATTTCTGACGCTTACGGTTTAAATCGTTTCAAAAATGGTATTTTGGTTGATGACTTTAGTTCATATGCAACTGCTGATACTTTTAATGGTGATTATTCATCAACTATTAATCGTAGAACTCGTCAAATGACTGCCACGCAAAACGTCAAAAATTTCCCATTAAAGTCTTTGGCTCTAGCGTATAATATGGGATTACCATCTTCTGCAACATCTGCCGCTTTGGGTTATGCAATTAATACTGATGGTTATGTAAATTATTTTAGTTTACCTATTACAGCAACTGCCAATGTAGCCACACAGAAATTTGCTTCAAGAACGGTTAATGTAAATCCATTCTCATTTTCAACACAAGAAGGCACTCTATCACTATCACCAAACGTTGATAACTGGGTAGATACAACTTATGCGCCATCTTTATTAATCACAGATCCAAATTTACAAGTGTTCCGGGCAAATGAAGGAGCTCTAAATGTGTTGTCAGCTGGTGATTGGCAAACAATTTCTGGAACATCAACAACATCATCAAGTACTACGATTGGTCACGGAATTAATCCAAGTCCTTTTGGATTTATTGGTTTTGCTACAAACTCAACAACAACAACACAAATACAAACAAAAAGTGACATTATTGGTGCATATGATAAGATTGGTAATACCTATTCTTTAAATAATGGCTATATTACCGATATTTCTGTGTTACCGTATATTAGACCACAACAAGTTGTTGTTCGTGCCAAAGATATGTTATTTAATGCTTTGATTGAAAATATTTTTGATAATACAGTTGTTAATAAGTATATTCGTAAAACCAATACAATAGAATTAACTGGTGTTACAGGCACATTTAATGAAGGTGATGTAATTGGTTATTTGGTAGGTCCGACATTTACAGCCACCGGCCGAATAGTAGGTGTTTATGTTTATCCAGGCACATCTAATGTAAGATTATATGTAGCGGCCGACATTTCTGGTGCAACTAGTTATGCTCCGGCAGGAACATTCCAAAATGCTTTCTTTGATGTCGCAGGAAATTATGTATCTTCCTCTTCCACAGCATCAGGCACAATAGCTTCAACTGATCATAAAGGTGGTAGAATTGTTTACGTTTCTGGAAATCAAGTAGTATTATCACCATTAGCTTCATCAGAAAATAATTACTATGTCGGGCAGATGTTTTATGTTAATGCTGGTACCGGTGTTGGCCAATCGGTAGCAATTTCAAGTTATACTGGTTCCACTAAAACTGCCACATTATCATCAACATTAACAGTTGCGCCAGGTGATGTATATTCCATTGGAACATTCAATACTAATGAAGAAGGTTCTTATTACTCCATTTTCAATATTCCACCAAATACTTTCCATACAGGAGAAAG
>CAITEL010000405.1 GCA_903891375.1 uncultured Neisseriaceae bacterium | reverse complement strand
TACGGGCACAAAGTGAGGGCAATAAAGTATTCCATCTCTCAAGTAGTGCGCTACGAGATTTAGCAGAAAATGTGGAAGATTTAAAGCAAGATAAAAAATGGAAAGAGCATCTAACCACTCTTAATAAAATGAGTAAATATACACCGATTATTCCCTCAACATTACAAGCAGAACTTCGTGATTATCAAAAAGATGGTTTTACCTATTTATCACGACTATGCAATTGGCAAATAGGGGCATGTCTTGCTGATGATATGGGCTTAGGTAAAACAGTTCAAGCAATTGCGTTATTATTAGAGCAAGGTATTAATGGAGCATCATTAATTGTTGCACCAACGTCCGTTTGTTACAATTGGGTTGATGAGATTACTAGATTTGCACCAACATTAAACATCCATCTGTTATATGAAGAAAATAACCGTGAAGAAAAAATCCAAACCTTGGGTAAGATGGATATATTAATTTGTAGCTATACTTTACTCACGATTCTTGAAGATGAACTTTTAAAAAAAGAATGGAATTTAGTTGTTTTGGACGAAGCTCAAGCAATCAAAAACCATACAACTAAACGATGGAAATGTGTAACTGGATTAAATGCTATAAAAAGAGTGGCGTTAACTGGGACGCCTATAGAGAATCATCTTGGTGAATTATGGAGTTTGTTTAGGTTTTTAAATCCTGGTTTACTTGGTAGTTTAAAGGGATTTCAAGAAAAATTCATTACTCCAATTAGTAATCATGCAAATAACCATGTAAAGCATGCACTTAGAACTATCATTCAACCATATATGTTACGTCGTACCAAATCTGAGGTTATGACAGAATTGCCAGCTAAAACTGAGCAATCCATATTTATTGAGCAAACTCCAGAAGAGTTGGCATTTTATCAGGCGGTTAGAATTAAAGCGATGGAACGGATTCAAGAACTATCGGCTGATGGTAATAATCGATTCAGTATCTTAGCTGAGATCACAAAACTACGCCAAGCATGCTGTCATTCAACCTTAGTTGAAGAAAGTATTGATATTGAAAATAGTAAAATTAAGGTTTTTTTAGAATTAGTTGAAGAGCTTAAAGAGAATAATCATAAAGCTTTAGTCTTTAGCCAATATGTGCGTTATTTAGATAAAATTCGTGAAGTATTAGATAAACAAGGGTCATCTTATCAATATATTGATGGTAGTACTCCAATAGCTAAAAGAAAAGATGCTGTGGATAACTTTCAGCAGGGCAATGGTGATTTATTTCTAATTAGTCTTAAGGCTGGTGGTACGGGGTTAAATTTAACGGCAGCCGATTACGTTATAATCCTTGATCCATGGTGGAACCCTGCAGTTGAGGATCAAGCGGCAGATCGGGCTCACAGAATGGGGCAAAAACGCCCTGTCACGGTATATCGGTTAATCATGAAAGACACAATTGAAGAAAAAATAATTAAACTTCATAAAGATAAACGAGATTTAGCTGGTGATTTACTGAATGGACAAGATGTTGGTGGTAAGATGTCAGAAGATGAGTTGCTGTCGCTAATTTCTCAATAGTGTGATTATAATTACATTAAATTGATGACAGTGCTAACGATAATAATATTGATGAAATAACCAGCGCTGGTGTTAATGTCTTTGTGGTTAGCTGTACTATTTTTAATTAAGATAATCACATTGATGTAATAAAAAAATATGCGAGGCAAATTATTTGTAGTATAATCACGTTATAGTGTTTTTTAAGGTAAAATAAATTTATGAGTAAGGTCATTTACGCAAGTGATTCATCTTTCGAGTCCGACACATTAAATGCAGAAGTTCCAGTTTTAGTCGATTTTTGGGCTGAGTGGTGTGGCCCATGCAGGATGTTATCCCCAGTATTAGAAGAAATATCGGATGAATACGACGGTAAACTAAAAGTTGTAAAGGTTAACGTTGATGAAAATAGCGTTACAGCAGCTATGTATGGCGTTAGGGGTATACCTACTTTATTGCTTTTTAAGGATGGCCAAGTAATTGGCACTAAAGTTGGTAATTTACCAAAAGGTCAATTAACAGCTTTTATTGACAGCAACATATAAAATATATTATAATACGTTCCGCCCTTAATTATTTTTATACTCTACTTAAAATCAATTGATAGTGTCATTTATTAGCGTTATAACCATTAAAGCGTGGTTACACTAATAAATGACATCTTCATTGCGCATACGAGCGTAAGATTTTATTTCGGGCGGATATCAATTGTTTTCTTATAATTTCAAAAATTTTTTCAATTCGATAGTTTCCAACAGATTACTCAACGGTTTATAACGTTGTTAATGATTTTAATATTTTTATAATGGATTTTTATGCATTTAACAGAAATAAAAGACTTGCATGTTACACAACTGCTAGAGATGGCTACGAGCTTTAATATCGAAGGTGCAAGCAAATTACGTAAACATGACATTCTTTTTGCAATACTTCGTAAAAAAGCAGAAGCTGGTGATACAATCTATGGTAGTGGTGTATTAGAAGTTTTACCTGATGGGTTTGGGTTCTTACGTTCACCAGATACGTCATATTTAGCTAGTCATGATGACATTTATGTTAGCCCCAGCCAAATCAGGCGGTTTAGTTTACAAACTGGAGACACCGTAGATGGTGAAATACGAATGCCAAAGGAAAGCGAAAAATATTTTGCTTTGGTTAAAGTAGACAAAGTAAATGGTGGAGAACCAGAAGCCAATAAATATAAAATCCTTTTCGAAAATCTTACCCCACTTTTCCCAAATGTACATTTAGTTTTAGAGCGTGATGTTAAAGGCGATGAATCATTAACTGGTAGAATTATTGATATTATAGCGCCAATAGGTAAAGGTCAACGTGCATTGATTGTAGCACCACCTAAAACTGG
>CAITEL010000404.1 GCA_903891375.1 uncultured Neisseriaceae bacterium | reverse complement strand
ACCGAGACTATCAACCTCAATTAATAACTTTGGACTTCCGACTGACATAACAACTGGATCCCGAATAACCTTAGATATATTAATATTTATTAGCTTTTCTATTTCTTGATCTTTAATCTTAGTGGTAGCTATATTTTGCTGGGTTACAGTCAAAAATAGACCATTCACCCTATTCTCAATAGAAATTGGCTGGTTATATACACTTGTAACTATTTCTATTCTTAACTTATCTGGGTTATCCTTAAAATATACATATCCAGCAGCTAAAGTACCATGTAAACAAAGAGGACTACGTGCATGTGGATAGTAGTAGTCTAGCGTAACTAAATGATTATTTTGCGTCATAAATACACATGCTGATTCATTTTTATATTGTGTGAACAATAATCGTTCCTCAACAGTAAACGTATCATCCTCCACGATTATAACTTGACTCCCCGTACTTATCGTGGTTCCAAAACACTTCAATTTATGAATATTTATCATATAAAAACCTTCATTAATGTATGGCTATAAAATTATACCTTAGATATTAATCAACAACCCCGCAGAAGAGCACTTGGGTATGTGAGAGCAAAAATTTTTTACAGAGCATTAGAGCAAAAACAAGAATCGTAGCAGAGCTACGAGGAATTTACCCTAGAGATTAAAGATGGTGCCATTGTATCATACTCTTCAAATCATGTAAGTTATTTTTGTAGATCTACTTTAATTTAAAAGAATTTCATTGCATATTTTAATCTATAACTTAATGTATTTAAACCAATATTCCTTAAAGACTTTGAATCAACATCTGTCTTCTTTAGTTTATTATTGGATAATATTATTTCTAGTTGTATATTAATTCGAAACTCCATTTTTATGTTTAATAGAGAATTGCAGTAAAACAATTAACATTGCGGCAATAGCTAAAAATAAATTCACATTAATTGCTAAATCCTTGTGTATTATATGTTCAAGCAACCAACTAATCGGAAAAATAAAAGCCGCAATTAATGTTGATTTATTAGCCCCCAAATATATTATGCCAACCTGATTTAAATAGTTAGGAACAATAAAAATGATTCCATTGAATAGCGAAAATAATTATCTTTTTGAAAAATTAAAAAACAGTATTGTAAGCTGTAAACCAATTTATAATACTTCAGAAACTGGGGCATTTTTAATTATTGCAAATTATAAAGTTTTACATGCTAGAGCTATAATGAATATGCAAAAAGATATGGCAACTGAAATCGCGTCTAGCTCTAGTATTACTACAACACCACGATTATTATATAGAAGTAAAGGACCTCGTACGAAACTTCAACTACCATAATTATTTTACATTATATATTAAAGGAGTACTTTTTGTGCGTAGATTTTTGCCTTGGATTATTTGGGGACTTGGTTCTTTATACTTTTTTGCAGAATATTTTGTAAGAGTATCCACAGGGGCATTAAGCCCTATATTGATGAATGAACTACATATTCAAGCAGTGATGGTTGGGTCTTTATCTGCATTCTTTTATTATGCATATATTGGCATGCAGATACCTGTTGGTATATTAGTTGATAAATTTGGCGCAAAATTATTACTTGTAGCATCTACATTAATATTTGGTGTAGCATGCTTCTTATTTTCTTTTATTCATGAGATTTGGTTGGGGTGTTTGTATCGCTTTATAATGGGTTTAACTGGTGCATTTGCCTTTGTTGGAACTTTAAAACTAATTACCATATATTTTGAGCCACGCCAATTTGCTGTATTAGCTGGTATCACTCAAGGATTAGGGATGCTAGGTGCTGTGATTGGTGAAGCACCAATCTCATACATGTTTAGTATCTTTGGCTGGCGCATCACAATGTTTTACATATCATTCATTTTTATTGCACTTAGTCTAAATTTATTATTTTTAGTTAGAGAGACTAAAACTACAACAAAAAGTACAAATCAACCACATCAAATAAATAAACCTAAATCCTCATTATGGACAGACATACAGTTGCTCTTTGCCAGTAAAGGATTATGGCTTAATTGTTTATTTATTGGATTATTATATGCCCCAACCACGACCTTTGGTGAACAATGGGGGGCCTTATTTATGAGTTCAACATTATCATCATCAATAACTGCGGGGGCATTTGCCGTGGGGTTTATTTTTATTGCAATGGCTATTGGTTGTCCATTGATAGGGTTCATTTCGGATAGGATAAAAAGTAGGATAAAAGTCATGCGTTTTTGTAGTGTTGCCTGTTTATGCTTAATCTTAGTTATTATATATCCACATTGGTTTGGTTTTGCTCCGTCGACAAATATGTACTACGCCTTAATGTTTTTATATGGAATATTTAACAGTGCAATTGTAGTGTCGTATGCTCTATCATCTGAACTGATTGAACACAAAATATCTGGACTAGCCTTAGGTGTAACTAATATGGCGTCGGTTATTATTGGCTCACTATTTATTCCATTAATTGGATTCATAATTGATAAAATGCACCCACTCCATTGTTTAACACATGTGCAACTTAGTACATTTCATACAGCATTTATTATGTTTCCAGCTTGCTTTATAATATGTTTTATTTTAACCTATTTTATTACGGATACTAAATGTCGAAATATCGCCACCAAAATAGCTAGTTAGGGAAAAAATTATCATCTTAACGGGTATTGTTATAAAAAAGGGGACATTTTCCCTTGGTGCTAACACAAATAAAAGAAACATAGAAAATTTATTACAGTTATGCATATTTTATGATATAATCATGGGAATTGTCGTCAATAATATGATTTATTTTTTTTAAGGGTTTAGTATAATGAAAAAATTATTAGCAATTTTAGTTGCGGGTTTAGCGTTAGGTGCATGTTCACATAATGAAAATTCAGCAAATACAACTGCATCTGCAACTGAAGCTTCGGCTCCTGTGGTTACGCCAACTCCTGCGCCAGCTCCAGAAGCGTCAGCTCCTGTTGCGTCAGCTCCAGAAGCTTCGGCTCCTGTTGCGTCAGCTCCAGCTGCATCAGCTGCACAATAAATATATTTTTTATATATTTGAGGTCAAGCGTTTTGCTTGACCTTTTTTGTATCTAAGTATAATGGACAAAAACATAATTATAATTGGAATTACTGGTGTAGGTAAGACAACGGTAGGTAAAATTCTGTCAGAAAAACTGAATAAAGAATTTATGGATTTAGACCGTAATATTGAATTACACTGCGGGGTTGATATCCCGACGATTTTTTCTATTGAAGGTGAAACTGGTTTTAGAGATAGAGAAACCAATGAATTAAGGCGTGTTATTGAGGGGCATTCCAATTATGTATTATCAGTAGGTGGTGGTTGTGTTGTTAGTTTAGAAAATCGTAATATTATATTAACGGGAAACAATATAATAGTGCAATTACATGCAAACCTTAATACTTTAGTTGAGCGTTTGATGAAATCGCCATTTAAGCGTCCTTTATTTAATAATGTAACGATAGAATCAAAAATAGTGGAATTAATTGAAGCAAGAAAAAATATCTATGATGAATTTTCTGATATTAAACTAAATACTTCAAATTTAAAAGCAACTCAAGTAGCTGATTTAATAATTAAATTTATATCACGAAAATAAATTTTATAGTAAATACTTGCATTAATTAATAGTTTTAGTGTAATATAACTACCTCACAAGATGCGGAAGTGGCGAAATTGGTAGACGCACTGGATTTAGGTTCCAGCGCCGCGAGGCGTAAGAGTTCGAGTCTCTTCTTCCGCACCATCTTTATTAAAATCAAACGGATCATTACAAATATTTATTAATTCGTTCAACTGACTGACTAACTAATATATATAAATTTAGCTATTTTTTT
>CAITEL010000403.1 GCA_903891375.1 uncultured Neisseriaceae bacterium | reverse complement strand
TTTTTTAGTTAAAAATTTTGCATATATAATGTGTACTATTTTTTTTTGCATAACTATACAGATTCATTTATGTCAATTCTTTGAAAATACTCTCTTTTTTCTTTTTTAAATCTGCCATATAATTGATAATTTTTATCATATATATCTCCATCTTCCCATATTATATTACACTTAGTATCACTTGGTAAAATATGTTTTGGATTAGTTGGTCCAAAAAAACACGTCATTTTCTCTTCAATACCAGCAATTAACCCCATATGCATCGCACCACAATCAGTTACGTAAAAGTGCTCAGTCAAATTTAATAAATATGTGCTTTGGGCTAAACTTAATTCACCAGCAATATTATAGCAGTTTGATAGTTCACTGCAATATCTATCATAATTAACCTTATCATTTGCCCCACCCATTAAAAGCACCTTAGTATTATTGTTTAATTTTTGAAGTAATTCAAGGATTTTATTTTCTGGTAACATTCTAATTCCGTTTTTTTCAAATTCATTATTACCACCACTATTAGTTACTACTACAAAATTTATCAAATTCATATGCTTGAGTCTTGCTTGAATTATTTGTTTATCCTCATCTGCTATATATAAATCCATTGCTATGCTAGAGTAATTAGGTATCGCTAATTTACTCGCCATTAATAAGTCTAGATAATACAAAACTTGATAACGTTCAACATTATCATAAATCACAAATTTATTTAGTATATATCGAGGGAGCATCCCTCGAGCAAAACCAATTAACTTAGAATTTTTACAAATAAATAGCTTACATAACAAAATAATTGATAGATTTTTACCTAAAATAAAAACCTGATCGTATTTTTTTCGCCAAGATAATATAAATTTAATAAATTGAAAAACACCACGTACTGAAAAAACGTTGTCGTCTAACGCAATTATATTATCTATATTTTTATTGTTTTTTAATGCAACTACTGACGACTTAGCTGTACAATAATCAATCTGTGCATACCCATACATATTTCTTAATTGCCTAACTAAAGGTGTTGTCATTAGTACATCACCAATTGCGCCACGTCTAATTAATAATATTTTCATTTATAAGGTAAAATATTCGTTTAAACTATCATCTATAGTTGGCATAGTATAAAATTCATTAAGTTTACGTACTGACAACACGCTATTTTGTGGCCGTTGAGCAACAAATGAGTAATCTTTAAAATCAATTGGTTTAATCTTATTTGCATCAAGACCTGACAAATTTAATATCTTTCGTGCAAAATCATACCAACTGATTGAATCACAACTTACACAATGATAAATTCCATATTTATCCATATTACTATCAATAAAATGTGCAATACATCTAGCTACCGCTAGCGTAGATGTAGGATTAGATACTTGATCTGCAATTACGTTTATTTCAGCTTTTTCTTTAGCTAAGCGTTGCATAGTAGTAATAAAGTTACCACCTTTACCTGATGCTCCAACCTTACCAAATAGGCCAGACACACGAAATATAAAATATTTATCATGATACAATGGGATTGTAATTTCACTCCCATATTTACTCATTCCATAGATATTTTGTGGATGTGGCTCATCAAATTCTTGATATTCAAATTCATTAAGCCCATCAAATACATAATCTGTTGAAATTTGAAACAAAACAATATTTTTTTGTTTACAAAACTGAGCTAATTTACATACAAATATTGTATTTACGTTAAATGCAGTAAGACCATTAGCTTCACACCAATCAACATTAGTAACTGCAATACAATTAATTATAATATCTACTGATAAGCCATTAAATTTAGTGGCAATATTATCTAAATCTATACTTGCATCAAACTCATTACGAGTTATCTTAATAACACTTAAGTTCTGATTATGCGCTAATACTCTGCATATATCGTGACCTAATTGTCCATTTGCACCTAAAACCATTACATTCATTTACTTCTCCTAATTGATGCAGTACGTATATAACTACTCGCATGCGCAATTATATCTAAATATTTTGGTGGTGCCGTGTATATGTTATACATAAACCACCAAAATATGACGATAGAATTGATGCAGGTGAGTAGTTATCACTCCCAGAATACTTTATTCATACTACACATCTTACTTAAAAACAACCCCAAATGTTTATAGTTACACCCAAGTTTATACCCTATATATTTTGCTGAAATTTTTGCGATGAAAGTTGGCCACAACCATATCTTACATTTAATATTTTTTAGTTCTGAATATATATATCTATAACCTAATTTATTTGGATAGCCAAAATCTTTTAATATCCAATCGTTGGTTCGATGAAATACACCAATATCAAAATAACGCCTAAATTCTTCTACCGTTTTATAATTATGCGAGTGAAAACATCTAGCTTTAGGTACATATGCTACTTTAAAATCATGGATAAGTAATTGAGCAAAAACGTACACATCCTCACCTAACACTAGATTCGTTGGAAATCCGCCAACTTGAAGTAACGCTAATACATTATATGCAGAAAAAGAGTCTGAGTTAAAAATAGATTTCATTCCCATTTTATATCGATCCTTGTACTCACATACGTAACCACGTTTGGTGTAATTAAATTGTCTCAAATGCTTAGCAAATAAATTTGCAGTTCTATGTGGTAATTGTCGACCATATACTCCTGCTAATTTATTATCTCTTGTGAATGGTTCAATTATTTTTTCTATCGAGTCAACATGTTCTAATAATACATCTTGGGTTAAGTAAATTATAATATCATTATCAACCAATAGCTCTAAAGCCATCTGTCGTGTGCCACCATGGTCA
>CAITEL010000402.1 GCA_903891375.1 uncultured Neisseriaceae bacterium | reverse complement strand
AGTGGTCTGGTTTGTCAAGACCACTTTTTATAAAAAAAATAGAGCCAATTTCATTATCATTGATTAAAAACAAAATCATTAATATAATTTATTCGCTAACCCTATGTAATTATGTGGAGTTAATTGAAGTAGTGCATTTTTCTCTACTTCATTTAATTCAAGACTATTAATGAAATCCCTTACTTTAGTACTATCTATTTTTTTACCCCGAGTTAATTCTTTTAATTTCTCATACGCATTTTTTATCCCAGCCTTACGCATAACGGTTTGAATTGGCTCCGCCAACAACTCCCAGTTGTTGTTTAGTTCCTCATGCATTATTGATTCATTAATTTCAAGTTTACTTAGCCCTTTTAATAAGGAGCTATATGCAAGTACACTATATGCAATGACAACGCCAATATTTCGTTGCACTGTAGAATCAGTTAAATCACGTTGCCAACGTGAAATTGGCAGTTTCTCAGATAAATGTATCGCCAAGCTATTTGCTAAACCTAAATTACCTTCACAATTTTCAAAATCAATTGGATTAACCTTATGTGGCATAGTTGAACTACCAACCTCATTCGCTAGTATTTTTTGTTTAAAATAGTTTATCGATATATAACCCCAAACATCTCGTGAAAAATCAATTAATATGGTATTAATCCGACGCAAATTATCAAAAAATTCCGCAAGATAATCGTGCGGTTCGATCTGAGTAGTAAACGGGTTAAACGATAAATCTAAAGTGTCTTCAATAAATGACCTCGCTAATTCTTGCCAATCCACATCAGGAAAACTAACCACATGTGCATTGTAGTTACCAACTGCACCGTTGATTTTACCTAGAATTTCTTGATTAGATAATTGCTTTAATTGTCTTTGTAACCTATAATATACATTGTAAAACTCTTTACCCATTGTTGATGGTGTCGCTGGTTGACCATGCGTACGGCACATCATTGGCATATTTTTATATTTTTGCGCTAACTCCAAAAGTTCATCCATTAAGCTCGTTAACTCATTTTTTAACACAAGTTCACGAATATCTTTTAACATTAACGCATAACTTAAATTATTAATATCTTCTGAGGTGCATGCAAAATGAACAAATTCACTGTATGTATTTAGTGTGGTATTATTTTTTATTTGTTCTTTTATATAATATTCTACTGCTTTCACATCATGATTAGTTGTGCTCTCAATTTTTTTTATTTTTAATGCCTCTGCAGTATCAAAATTATTAACAATTGAGTCTAATAAATCAATTTCTATATCTAATAAGTCTGGTAACCCTATCTCTTTTGTGCTAAACAATAGTTTTAACCACTCTATTTCAACTCGTACACGACATTTAATTAAACCATATTCGGATACAATATCGGCCAAATTGCTAACTTTAGTAAAATAACGCCCATCAAGTGGAGAAATTGCTTTTATATGTTCCATAATATTAATACGCCTAGTAATAAAAAAAGGCTGGTAAAAAACCAGCCCAATATATCAACAGAATACTATTCTGCAGATTCTTTCTTAGTTGGTACAGTTGGAATATCTCCAGCTGCAACGATAGGCATTTCTACTGTTTCTGCCTCCTCGGTGATTCCTGCAGCAATAACTACAACCGAATCTTCACCACGAAGTAAATTAACTAATGATACGCCTGTAGGTAGCGTCAAATCAGATAAGTGCAATGCTTGTCCTGCTCTAATTTCTTTGATATCTACTTCAATAAAATGTGGAATATCTTTAGCTAATGCACGGATTTCTACATCAGTAGTAACGTGTGTAATATGCGCACTTTGTGATTTAACGGCATAACACACATCTTCATTAATGAAATGCAATGGGATACGCATTTGGATGTCTTCCGTAGCATTTACACGTTGAAAATCAAGGTGCAATACTTGTTGACGAAATGGATGTACTTGAAAATCACGTAATAAAACCTGTTCTTTTTTACCATTTAAGTCAATGTTAAGGATTGAGGTGTGAAATTCTTCACGTTTCAAAGAATGGTATATAACATTATGATCTAAACTAATAAGCGTTGCTTCGCTATTTGAACCATAAATAATTGCGGGAACATTTCCGCTATGGCGTAGGCGGCGGCTCGCACCTCTACCTTGGCCTTCTCTTAATTGTGCAACTAATTGTACGTTTTTCATTATTATTTTCCTAATAATACATCATTAAAGAACTCGGTGTTTATCGCGACCAATAATCCACCTACTATACTCCTATTTACCAACAAAGAGTATACAAAGGTCAACATTATACCATAACCGAATGATTTTTTGTGAATTTTTACATATCGCTATATTGTGGCCCACTACCAGCTTCGGGTGGTATCCAGTTAATATTTTGTGTAGGGTCTTTAATATCACATGCCTTACAATGCACACAGTTTTGCGAATTAATAAGGAGTTGAGGCTCGCCAACATGACTGTTAATTATTTCATAAACTCCTGCAGGACAATAACGGGTTTCAGGAGCCCCATATTTTTCTAAATTTACACTAATTGGTATCGTTGTGTTTTTTAATTTAAGGTGGCACGGCTGTGCGTCATCATGATGCACGTTTGCCAAAAGGACCGATGACGCTTTGTCAAATGTTATTATTCCATCAGGTTTTGGATAAGATATGGTCAAGTATTCGTATTTTGATTTTAATTTTTCATTATCTTTCTTCTTCCACTTAAACGTCCAAGGCACATGCCCATGCAAGACATAATACTCAAATGCTGTATAAAATAATCCAAAATAAAGACCAAGTCTAAATGCTGGTCTAATATTTCTTATTTTATAAAGATCTGCGTACAACCAGCTGGATTTTAAGTCTGACTCATATTTAGTAGCAATTAGCTCATCATGTGTTAATGCATAAAAAATACCATTGGCAGCTAGCATTCCAGACTTCATCGCATTATGCACCCCCTTGATTTTAGGAACATTCAAAAACCCCGCACTATCCCCAATAAGCACACCACCCTCAAAAACTAATTTGGGTAAAGCCTGCACACCACCCTCAACTACGGCTCTGGCACCATATTCAATGCGTTTTCCTCCACTGATGGTTTCTTTAATTTTAGGATGAAGTTTAAATTTTTGAAATTCCTCAAATGGACTTAAATAAGGGTTAGTGTAATCGAGGGATGTTACCAACCCAATAGCGACCATATTGTTTTCTAGATGATACAAAAATCCACCACCGTACGCATTAGCACTTAATGGGTAACCAACATAGTGTTCAACACTACCTAGGACATGCTTTCTGGGTTCAATTTGCCAAATCTCTTTGATTCCTAACCCAAAGGTTTGTGGCGCACAGTTCATATCTAATTTAAATTGATCAATTATGACTTTACTCACTGAACCCCTGCAACCCTCAGCTAATATTGTCTGTTTAGCTCTTATTTCAATGCCAGCTTGAAAATTTTGCGTTGGTTTTAGACTCTTATCCAGTCCTACGTCAGCAGTAATAACCCCGACAACCACACCGTTTTCAATGATAGCCTCCGCAACAGGAAACCCTGGATAAATTTCCACCCCCATAGATTCAGCATACTCAGCTAGTTTGGTGCATAGCTGACTAAGGCTAATAATGTAGTTACCTTTATTCGACCACTCTTTCGGATTGGGAAGTTTAATGCAATTAGTGGCACTCAAAAAAAATAAGTTATCAATTAATACTTGATTATTTACAGGAAATCCCAAATCTTGCCAATTAGGAATTAGTTCCGTTAATGCTATTGGATCCATCACACAACCAGAAATTATGTTAGCACCAATACTACTGCCCTTTTCTAGAATAGCAATGGAATAATCTTTATTGTGCTCTACACATAATTGTTTCAAATGAATCGCTGCTGCAAGAGATGATGGACCTCCACCAACTATTACAACGTCATAATACATAGTTTCACGTTGCATATTTTTAAAATTCACAAATTAAATTGATATTTATCAATCAAAACCGTTAGATTACTTATACATCCGCAAAATGCTTTTGCATCGTTTCTCTACGTTCTTGCGCTTCAATAGTAAGTGTGGCAGTTGGCCTCGCAATTAACCTTTTCAGACCTATCGCTTCTCCAGTATCCTCACAGTAACCATACTCTCCAGATTCAATCAAATATAAGGCTTTTCTAATTTTTTGCAGTAATTTTCTCTCTCTATCTCTAGCTCTTAACTCTAATGCGTATTCTTCTTCTATTGTTGCCCGATCTGATGGATCTGCTATATAGTTAGTTTCTTGCTCTTGAAATGCTTGCGTAGTTTTCTTAGCATTTTCTAGAATTTCTTGTTCTAGTTGCAACAATTTAATACGAAAGTATTCAAGTTGCACTTGATTCATGTAATCTTTGTCTGACATTTTCAATATATCTTCATCAGTCAATTTGTTAATATCTTGCGTACCTTTCATCTTAACTCCGTTTAATAAAAAACTTGTTTTTT
>CAITEL010000401.1 GCA_903891375.1 uncultured Neisseriaceae bacterium | reverse complement strand
GACCAGATAATATTTTATCTGTATTATCAAATACCAGCTCAACTGAAGCTCGAGAAATTGGTTTACGTTTAGTAGACCCGTTAAAAATAACATCCTGCATCGACTCGCCACGTAGTTGCTTTGCCGATGATTCACCTAAAACCCAACGCACAGCATCAATAACGTTTGATTTGCCACAGCCATTAGGCCCAACAATACCAACCAGATTACCTTTTATGTCTATAGTTGTACTATCTACAAAAGACTTAAACCCTGCGAGTTTGATTTGCGATAACTTCATATTAAATTAAATAAAAATATTCCCCAATTATAACCCATTATTATCGCATATTTTAGCAGTCTACAATTGAATAAATTTATTTGGCACAAAGATATCCTCATTTATCCTCATTAACCTGATATTGTGCATATTAATAATATGTTTTTATGTTAAAATATCTACCGCAAACAACTAGATATTATTTATTAAGGAAAATACCAAGATGGCATTGAAATGTGGAATTGTCGGTTTACCTAACGTTGGCAAATCAACGTTATTTAATGCATTAACTATGGCTGGAATCGCTGCCGAAAACTACCCTTTTTGTACCATAGAACCAAATGTGGGTATTGTTGAAGTTCCTGACGCACGTATGGCGCACTTATCTAAAATTGTTAACCCAGAACGGATACAACCAGCAATCGTTGAATTTGTCGATATAGCAGGATTAGTTGCTGGCGCTAGTAAAGGTGAAGGATTAGGTAATCAATTCTTAGCTAATATTAGAGAAACTGATGCTATTGTAAATGTTGTACGCTGTTTTGATGATGAAAATGTTATTCATGTGCATAATAAAGTTGACCCGATTAACGATATAGAAGTAATCACTACCGAACTCGCATTAGCTGACCTTGCTACTGCGGAAAAAGTAATGCAACGCGAAAGTAAAAAAGCCAGAAGTGGTGACAAAGAAGCTACAGCAATTGTTGCAGTACTCGAAAAAATTATTCCACATCTAAACGAAGGGAAACCAGCACGAACCCTAAAGTTAGATAAAGATGAACTAATTGCAATTAATCCTTTATGCTTGTTAACTATTAAACCCGCAATGTATGTTGCCAATGTTAAAGAAGATGGTTTTAATAATAACCCATATTTAGATAAATTAACCGAGTATGCCAAAAACGAAAATGCACCTATTATTGCAATTTGTGCCGCAATAGAGTCTGAAATTGTTGAATTAGAAGAAGCTGATAAAATTGAGTTTTTAAATGATATGGGGATGAACGAACCGGGTCTTAACCGATTGATACGTGCAGGGTATAATTTACTTGGTTTACAAACATATTTTACTGCTGGGGTGAAAGAAGTTAGGGCGTGGACTGTGCCTATTGGTGCAACAGCACCACAAGCCGCTGGAGTAATACATACTGATTTTGAACGTGGATTTATTCGTGCGGAAGTAATTGGGTATAACGACTTCATTACATTCAAAGGCGAACAAGGAGCTAAAGAAGCAGGTAAAATGCGCCTTGAAGGTAAAGAATATATTGTAAAAGATGGCGATGTTAT
>CAITEL010000400.1 GCA_903891375.1 uncultured Neisseriaceae bacterium | reverse complement strand
ACTAACTATGGACGAATTGACCTCACCCTTATTCTTCAAAATTGTGTTTATATATTTGAACTAAAAACCACCAATAAAGATAAACTAATACTTGATGATAATAATACCGATGATGATTGTACTGCATTAGAGCAACTCATCCGAAAAAAATATGCAGAAAAATATCAAGGTAAATATGACAAAATATACCTTATTGGTGCAGAGTTCTCGAAATCAGACCGTAATATAAGCGATTTTGCATATAAAATTATTGAATAACCAAAATGTGTTAAAATTGCACCTCAAATGCTAAAAAATGCTTAAAGGACAAATTAAAATATGAGTACCAATCAAGAGCCATTATTTCATTCATTCGCTAAAGATGTAATCAATATAAGTATTGAAACCGAAATGAAGCAGTCTTACTTAGACTATGCCATGAGCGTTATAGTCGGTAGAGCATTACCAGATGTTCGTGATGGTCTAAAGCCAGTCCACCGCCGAGTGCTATTTGCTATGCATGAAGCATCTAACGATTGGAATAAACCTTACAAAAAATCTGCGCGTATTGTCGGGGATGTAATGGGTAAGTACCATCCCCATGGTGATGTGGCAATTTATGATACTATTGTGCGGATGGCGCAAGATTTTTCATTACGTGCACCATTAATTGATGGGCAAGGTAACTTTGGCTCTGTAGATGGTGATTCACCTGCAGCAATGCGTTATACCGAAATCCGTATGGCTAAAATAGCCCATGAAATGCTAGCTGACATTGAAAAAGAAACAGTTAATTTCTCTCCTAACTATGACGAATCAGAACATGAACCAGTCGTACTACCAGCCAGAGTGCCAAACTTACTGGTAAATGGTGGCACTGGAATAGCCGTTGGTATGGCAACAAATATTCCACCACATAACTTAAACGAAGTAATCGATGGGTGTGTGGCAATTTTGCATAACCCTGAAACCACACTAGACGAATTAATCAAAATAATACCAGCACCTGACTTCCCTACCGCTGGACTAATCTTTGGTTTAAAAGATGTGCATAACGGTTATAAAACTGGTCGTGGGCGTGTAGTTATGCGTTCTCGTACTCATTTTGAAGAAATTGGTAAAGACCGTGAAGCAATTATTATCGATGAATTACCTTACCAAGTCAATAAAGCTAAACTATGTGAACGTATAGGTGAACTAGTTAAAGATAAAATTGTTGAAGGTATAACAGAGATTCGCGATGAATCAGATAAAGATGGTATGCGTGTAGTTATTGAATTACGTCGTAATGAAAATGCACATGTAATTTTAAATAATTTGTTTAAATTAACCCAAATGCAAGACTCATTTGGAATTAATATGGTAGCATTAGTAAATAATCAACCACGCCTACTTAATATAAAAGCCATTATTGAAGAGTTTATTTATCATCGACGTGAAGTTGTTACTCGTCGTACAGTTTTTGAATTAAAAAAAGCTAAAGATCGTGGGCATATATTAGAGGGCTTGGCAGTTGCTCTGGCCAATGTAGAAGAAATGATTGCTATTATTAAATCTTCAAGAACACCAGCAGAAGCAAAAATACGCCTAATGGAAAAAACATGGGAAGCATCACTCGTGGTAACCATGATGTCACGTCTAGAGGCTGAAAAAATACGTCCTGATTGGTTAAACCCAGAATTTGGCCTAAAAACTGACGGATACAGATTATCTGATACTCAAGCCCAAGGTATTTTAGAATTACGTCTACAACGCTTAACTGCATTAGAACAAGATAAAATAGTTAATGAATATAATGAGATAATGGATACCATTATTGATTTACTCGATATACTGAGCCGTCCTGAAAGAATTAATATCATAATTAATGATGAATTGATCTTAATTAAACAACAATTTGGTACACCTCGTAAATCAGAAATCATGATGGATGGTTCCGATATTGACAATGAAGACTTAATTAAACCACGTGACATGGTTGTAACCATGACACATGAGGGTTATATCAAAACTCAAGCGGTTGAAGAGTACCGCACACAAAAACGTGGTGGACGAGGCAAATCCGCCGCCTCCATAAAAGAAGATGATTTTATCCAAAGTATATTTATGGCGCATACCCATGATTATATTTTGTGTTTTTCTACTCGTGGCAGACTCTATTGGTTGAAGGTATATAACTTACCTGAGGGAAGCCGAATTACCCGAGGTAAACCTATTGTAAACCTACTACCATTGGAAAGCAATGAAAAAATTACTAGTATTCTACCCGTGTCAGAATTCACCAGCGATAATTTCATCTTTATGGTGACAAAACAAGGCGTAGTTAAAAAAGTAGACTTAACTACTTTTGCTAAACCAAAATCACGTGGCGTTATCGCCATTAACTTAGATGATGGCGATGAACTCGTTGCCGTAGCACTCACTGACGGCAAACAAGAAATTATGATTTTTTCAGATAACGGTAAAGCTGTTAGATTCAATGAAAGTGGTGTACGGTATATGGGTAGACAAGCCCGTGGCGTACGCGGAATAAAACTGCAAACAGATTGCTCTGTTGTTGCAATGCTCACGACTGACGATGAAAGCGCTTTAGTTTTAACAGTTACCGAAAATGGTTACGGTAAACGTACTGAAGTATCAGAATATCGTTTAGCCTCACGCTCAACCCAAGGTGTTATTGCTATTGGTGTTACTGAACGCAATGGTAAACTTGTAACTGCGAAATTAGTTGAAGAGAATGACGAAATCATGATAATTACTAGTGGTGGCGTTTTAATCAGAACCACAGTTAGTAGCATACGTGAAACTGGGCGCTCCGCACAAGGTGTGAAGCTGATTGATCTTGGGGTTGGTGAAAAGCTCGTTGATATAGCTAAAGTTGTAGAACGTGAAGAAACTGAATCTTTAGGCAACGAAGTAGAAACAACTGTAGTTACGCCTCCAACCGATGACTTATTCTGAAATAAGAAACACTCCACCTGCATATCTTGTTATGCAGGTGAATTATACTAATGAGTCTCTAAGATGCTATGGATTAGAGCAATGCAGTTAAAACTATTATAGAAAATAGCAACCACAAAACAGCTACAAACCATAATGGATGTTTGGCATAAAAACTTTGATTGTTATAGATTGATACATCTGCCACCAACCACGAACCATTCGAGCTAAATGCCGTTTTTTGTGCCATAATCTTTCCAGTTGGAGCTGATACACTTAAAAACCCGTCTCTGGCAACACGAACTAAAGTATAGCCGTTCTCTACACCTCGCATCCACGCACCTTGAGCATGACTATATGCATCAAAATTAAAATCCCAAGCTGGCACAAATAAAACTTGTGTGGCTATTTTACCATAAGATTGTGCTGGATTTATATAGTCCATATCACGACAAATTGCTACACCTGAATCAACTTCTTCAATTTTAAATGGTAATAAATTAGTACCTGGAGTTAAACCGTCTTCTACTTGTGGTGTCAACCCCGAAATAAAAATCCCCACCTCCCCGACGTAATTTTCCCCACCTAAAACACCTATATTTTCAACAAATTTTCAGTTTTATTCTTAATAAAAATTTTTCTCCTTT
>CAITEL010000399.1 GCA_903891375.1 uncultured Neisseriaceae bacterium | reverse complement strand
TAATAATAAAAAATAAATAACATATGCCAATTATTGGTACAACAAATTTACCAAAAGTGATTGCTGAAGTTTTAATCCCTATTTTTAAATCATCTTTAATGTCTACCAATGCATAAATAGTATCATATCCAATCACCCAAAACAAATTCGCCATAAAGGTAAGCCACGCAATGTAATTTAGGTTATTTTGAATTTGCATAAATGCCATCAAAATACCAAAACTAAACGCAACCCCTAAATATGCTTGAGGAATAGCAAAAAAACGCTTAAATAATGGGTACGTTATGTAAATTATAAGTGCTGGAATGCACAATAAAATTGTATGAAAGGATAAAAAACAGATTGCTAAAATAAACGCAACTAAACTCAAAATAATTGCAAAAATAAATGCCTTGGTTTTACTTATCACCCCACGAGCTAAAGGGCGATTTTGCGTTCTAGCGACATATTTATCAAAATCACTATCCGCAATATCATTAAAAGCACAACCTGATGCTCGAGTAAGAAACACCCCTAAGGTAAACACCAGCAAATATTTAAATGGCGGAACGCCATTAGTCGCAAAAAACAATGCCCATAATGTAGGCCATAACAACAATAGTGTTCCTATCGGTTTATCAAAGCGAATTAATTGTAAGTAGTCTCTAATCATAAATCTTTAGTTTCTTTAACTATTTTAACTCAAACAGATAGGTATTATACTACACCATAGAAAAAAAATATATGTAAATAACCTTAGCATTGTGATATCTGTGATATAATACTAAGCTGTTATAACTCTATAGTTTCACCTGTATTAATAAATTCATCATTGGAGTTTGAATGATTAATAAAATAAAAGAATCTGGCAATAATAAACGTTTATTCCTTGGAATTGGAATAATTATGATCGCCGCCGTCGGAGTATATGCATACTTTAAATATGATGAACTTTACCCGTCTACTGATGATGCTTACGTTGGCTCCAATTTAGTTAATGTTGCAACCAAAGTGAGTGGTTATTTAGCTCAAACTAACATTCAGAATAATCAAGTAGTACACAAAGGTGATCTACTGTTTGTGCTTGACCCAAAGGATTATCAGCTAAACTTGAAACAAGCCGAAAAAAATTATAAAGCACAAATTGATATGACCAATATGGCCAAAGAACAAGTACATGTGCAACAAGGACAAATCACACAAGATAAAGAACAATATAAATTTCTCCAAGAACGATTTAACCGTTACAAAGAACTCTACACTGCTAATACAGTGTCCCAACAAGATTATCAAAAAGCTACAACAGATTTTAATAATATAAAAACCCAATTGGAAGTTGATAACAATAAATACCAGCAATACTCAAGCGGATATCAATACACCGCTTCTAAAATGGAGGCGGCCAAAGCCCAATTGGACCTCGCTCAATCTAACTTAACTTATACCAAATACTATTCTCCAGTTGATGGCTATGTAACAAACATGTCTTCCCTCGCTGTAGGTGAATTCATTAATGCCTCACAACAACTTTTTGGCATTGTAGATACACAAAATTGGTGGGTCGATGCCAACTTTAAAGAAACTCAACTAAAACGCCTAAAAATTGGTCAACCCGTGGCCGTAAAACTAGACATGTATGATCATAAGTTTAAAGGAATAATACAAAGCATTAGCTACGCTAGTGGTAATACTTTTTCTCTATTACCAGCGCAAAACGCCACAGGAAACTGGGTTAAAGTCACACAGCGGTTCACCGTACGCATAAAAATACAAAATGAGGCGAAGTTTCCGTTACGTGTTGGTGCAAGTGCCAATATAACTGTAAATACCATTTAGTTAGATATTTAATCTTATGAAAATAAAAACTATCATTTTAGTATGCACACCAATAGTATTAGTTGGATGCGCATTACTTGGCCCTGATTATAAAAAACCCAATGTAGATACCCCAAAAGCGTGGCAAGAAAGCTCAAGTAATACACAAACTATAGAAAGTAGTGTTAATTTATCTGACACCTCATGGTGGAATAGATTTAATGATGCAACACTTAATCAACTTATTGATGAAGCTCTTGCGAACAACAATGATATTCAAAGCGCCATTGGAAATATTTCTGTTGCTGCAAGTAATTTGCAACTAGTAAATATGGCGTGGGTACCCACAGTTAATTTGGGTGGTTCAGCTAGTACTGGTAGTACTTTTAATTCATCAAATAGCTCAAGTAATCCACTAATAAATAATCTTGCAACTGCTAGTGGTAACTCAATAAGTGGCAATAATAACTTTAACTTTTATAGTGGTGGTTTAATCCCATCTTATTCTATCAATATATTTCAACAATTAAAAAAAACTGACGTGGCCAAGGCAAATTTATCACAAGCAAAAGCAACTAAAGATGCTGTTCGACTAACTGTGATTAGTCAGGTCTGTGGTAGTTATTTTACGCTAATTGCTTTAAATAAACAATTAACTCAACAAAAACAATTAGTAAATCACCTAGAAACATTATTAAACTTAGTTAAGATTCAATATAAATATGGAATTGCCACTTTGAATGATGTACAAACATATCAACAAAAACTATCCGAAACAAAAATGCAAACTCCAAACATTGAACATAATATAGTTGTTGCTCAAAATGCTTTGCAAGTTTTAATTAATAAAAACCCCAATAAATTCATTAACCTAAATGATTTTGATAAGATTAGCACTCAGGGAGTTATCCCAATTAATTTACCTTCGACTGTATTACGCAATCGACCCGATATACATATGGCAGAAGAACAATTAATCATGGCTAATGCAAATATTGGTGTTGCTACCGCAAATTTTTTCCCCCATTTATCGTTAACAACTCCAATAGGTGGTTATAATGCACAACTTGGTAGCTTACTCAGTGGTAATTCTGACTTCTGGGCCGCACAGATTACTGCTGTTATGCCAATTTTGAATCTGGGAATCAACAGCCTTATTAAAGAAGCTAAGGGGCAATACTATATTGCATATTACAATTATGTTAAAAGTATAAAAAATGCTTTTGCTGATGTCAACAACAATTTATCTGGTTACAGTTCAATTCAAAGCACCTACAATGAGGCGAACGTCTTATATAACTCAGCATACACCAGTGCAACATTAAGCACCCTAAACTATAAAAAAGGTTATATTAGCTACCCAGATAGTCTCTCTAACTTAATTACTCAAGATAATTATAGTATAATACTAACCCAAACAAAATTGCAAGAGTTACAAGGAATTATTTCGCTATATCAATCTCTAGCTGGCGGATATAATTACAAAAATACAGAGAAACTTAAAAAATTTAATGATGAGCATGACGTCTAAAAATAAGGAATAAATAATAAATGCAAAATTTTGTTGTAAGCTTAAAAAATGTTAGCTTTAGCTATGACGATACCCGAATGATATTAAAAAACATTTCTATAAATATTCCTAAAGGTAAAAGAATTGCTATCATGGGCGGAAGCGGTAGTGGTAAAACTACATTATTACGCCTAATAACTGGGCAGTGCCAACCACAAACAGGTACTGTGCATGTATTTAATCAAAATTTAAGTAGATTACCTAATCGGAAAATATTAAATTTACGTAAAAGAATTGGTGTGTTATTTCAATTTGGCGCATTATTTACTGATATGTCAGTATATGAAAATGTAGCGTTTAGCATTAAGGAACACACAAACCTACCTGAGAGTATCATACAAAAAATTGTTGCTATGAAATTAAAAGCAGTTGGACTCTTTGGCACACAAGATATGGCCACAAATGAACTCTCTGGTGGGATGGCAAGACGCGTGGCATTAGCCAGAGCTACAGCTCTTGACCCAGAGCTAATGCTATATGACGAACCATTTACTGGACTCGACCCCATATCTTTAAATGTGATATCTATGCTAATAAAAAAACTAAATGACGCTTTAGAACAAACATCTATTATAATTACACATGACTTTGCAACAACATTAAAAATTGTTGATTATGTTTATGTCATGGCTAATGGTGAAATCATAGCATTTGGCACTCCTCTTGCAGTGTTAAATTCACAAGAACCAGCAGTAAAGCAGTTTGTTAAAGGTGAGGTGACTGGGCCTTTTAATTATGAATTCCAAACAAAAATGAGTTATAATGCCTACTTGGGGATAGATCACAATGAATGAGAAAATAATTAACTTTACTCGACAACTTGGACACCCATTTGCGGAATTTATTTTAACGCTTGGGAGCATAATAAGGTTATTAATTGATATTATATTAAATCTCCCATTTGCGTTAAAAAACATTTTTTTAATTATTAAGGGCATCCATTTCTGTGGTGTTAAATCTATTGTTATTATTGCTGTATCTGGATGGTTTGTTGGCATGGTATTAGGTTTACAAGGATATAACACACTCAATCGGTTCGGTTCAATTAGCGTGCTTGGTTCTGTTGTAGCACTAACTTTATTACGTGAACTTGGTCCAGTATTAACCGCTATATTGTTTGCTGCACGTGCAGGTTCAGGAATAACCGCAGAACTTGGCCTTATGAAAGCAACAGAACAATTGGATGCGATGAGTGTAATGGCCGTTAACCCAATTAGACGGCTAATTGTACCTAAATTTATCGCTGGAATAATTTCTGTGCCATTACTCACTGCATTATTTATAGTTGCAGGAATTTTGGGCGGATATTTTGTTGGGGTTATCATTTTGCACCTTGATAGCGGAACATTTTGGTCACAAATGCGAGATAGCGTTAACCTGCATGACGATGTATATAATGGCTTATTTAAAAGTTTTATTTTTGGCATATCAGTAACATTGATATCGGTTTATCAAGGATTTATGGCTAAACCAACTGCTGAGGGGGTATCCGTTGCAACCACTAAAACTGTTGTAGTCTCCGCACTTACTGTATTGGCACTTGATTATGTATTAACTGCACTTATGTTCTAAGGTTATAAATGTAAAAATGAAAAGATTAACTATTGATTTTACTGTCGGTGTTTTTGTATTAATTGGCATTATTTGTGTTGCTTTTTTATCACTTAAGGTGGCAAACACTAGTAATATAAGCAATGCTTCCAATGGAAGTTATAGCATAAGCGCCGCATTTACTAATATTGGCTCACTGAAAATTACTGCGCCTGTTAAAGTATCTGGCTTTGTAGTTGGACGGGTTACTAATATTTATTTGGATCCAAAAACTTATCAGGCCGTTGTTGTAATGGATATAAATAATGCATATAAATTTACCACCGACACCTCCGCACAAATACTCACAGTCGGTCTACTAGGTGAACAATATGTATCACTACAATCTGGCGCTAGTGACACATACCTTAAAAATAAAGATAAAATTACACTTACCTCTTCTGCATTAGTGATTGAAGACTTAATTGGTAAGTTCATGACAAACATTAACAATAAACAATAAACCAAGGATTCTCTTATATGAAAAAATTTGTATACGTTATATTATTTTCTTTTATAACATCTATGACACTAGCTACAGAGTCAAATATGAACATCACCAAAGTACCTACCACCAAAACAGAATCCGCAACTGTTAGTACTATAAAAAAATACACTTCAAGTAATAATATTATCACCACAATTGATTGTGACCAACAAACTGCATGCTATGTAGTTATGGCCACTACTGACAGTGTCTTGAATGCACTAAATAGCGGAGCATCACAGAAGAAAATAAGTAACTTAATTGAAAATGTTGTTACGCCAAAATTTGATTTTCAATTAATGACGAAATATGCTTTAGGAAATAATTGGAAACTAGCTACTACCAGCCAACAAACAGAATTAGTCGCAACTTTTCAAGAGCTACTGATAATAACATATTCTTCTGCATTATCTAAATTTAAGGGTGCTAAAATCACCATTACTAATGAAGCGGCATCCACTAAAAAATCAGCAGTGTTAAGCCAAGTGATTTTGCCTAATGTGGCAGCAAACTCGCAACCAATCCAAGTGGAGTATGACTTCGCAAAAGTTGGAGATAGCCAAGAGTGGCGAGCATATGATATTAAAATTGAGAATGTAAGTTTAGTTACAACATACCGAAATCAATTTAATGAAATTGTACAATCTAGCAATATTAAAGGGTTAATCACACAATTAAAAACTAAAGTTGCTAATTTACAAAAGCGAAATTCGTAAAATCATGGAATTTGAACCTGTAATATTTACCTTTAAAACAATCGTAAAAGATATTGCTGATATGTCTAGGGTATTTTCAGACTTTAAATCGACGGTTACACTCGACTTGACTCATATAGATTATATTGATTCTGCTGGAATAGCCCTACTTCTTGAATTAGACAATATAGCTAAGACTAAAAAATCACGAGTAGTGTTTAGTGGAACTAATAGTAAAATAGACCGACTGTGTGAATTGTATCAAATCAAACTTTGAAACCAAAGTCTATAAAATGAAACAATTAATAGCAATAAAATACATTACGGTATCTTTATTAATATTAATGGTTAGTTGTGCAAATAATACACCGTCAACCACAAAAATAACAAACACTAGCCCAGTAGTGGCTGCTAGCGGTGACATTGCCACACAAAATAATGAGTCCACTACCCATAACCCACTCGATCCATTTGAAAACTATAACCGCAATGCTTTTCGCATGAATATGAAACTAGACGGTGCGGTAGTGAGACCAACCGCTGTATGGTATATTACAAATGTACCGTCTCCAATACGCTACAGTATCGCAAACTTTTATAATAATCTACGTGATTTTGTAACTTTAGGTGATGATATCCTGCAACTAAATGGTACTAATACCATGAAGACTCTTATGCGTACTTCTATCAACACAACTGTTGGATTGCTTGGATTTATTGATATAGCAACTGGGATTGGTCTCAAAGATCATAGAAATAATTTTGGAAATACGTTAAAATTTTATGGATGGAAAAATAGTAGTTATTTCGTCATGCCATTACTAGGGCCATATACAGTACGTGATGCAATTGGGTTGATTCCTGATGTGTACTTTAACCCAACATGGTATGTTGTTGATAACAATTATATTTCTGTGGGGTTATTTACTATTGGTGCTTTAGATAGCCGTTCAAAGTATTTAGATGCTGACGCATTGCTTGCTACATCACTAAACCCATATATAACTATGCGGGATGTATATATGCAGTCTATCGGTGAACCAATTATTTATAAAGGCCATAATGACAGTAGTATTAACATTGATAACCTAATTGATGGAAATAGTAGCAATGAATCAACTGCTGTTATAAATCCACCGCTTGAATCTGCACTTAAGTAATTTGGGTAAGTGTTCCGTTATGTAATCGATACTGTGTTTGCGTCTTTCTTGCCACTTCTAAATCGTGTGTAACCACAACCAGACTTGTATGTAGCTCTTCTTGTAATTTAAAAAATATATCTAGCACTTGGTTACTGGTTTGGTTATCTAAATTACCTGTTGGTTCATCCGCAAAGACTACTTTAGGATTATTAACAATAGCCCTTGCTATTGCAACTCTTTGCCTTTCACCACCTGAGAGTTGGGACGGATAATGGGTTTGACGCTTAGATAAACCCAATTTACCTAATAAGTCTAGAGCTAATTGCGTATCCTCATGGCTCACTTTACTACCAATTACTAATGGCATTAGCACGTTTTCTAAAGCATTAAATTCTGGTAATAAATGATGAAATTGATAAATAAAACCTAAATTAGCATTACGGAGCTTACATACTTGATTATCATTTAACTGTTGCAGCTTTTGATTATCTAGAATCACTTCCCCATATGTAACTTTATCTAACCCAGCCAATAAATGTAGTAAAGTACTTTTACCACTCCCTGAACTACCCACGATACTAACTGTTTCACCAATTCTAACCTGTAAATTGATTTCATTTAAGATTTTTAGTTGATTATCACCTTGTTTATAAATCTTACTTAGATTATTACATTCAAGTATTATATTGTTATTCATAACGTAATGCCTCAACTGGATCAGTATTTGCCGCTTTCCAACTCGGATAAAGTGTAGCTAAAATACTTAATATTATAGAGATGATGAATATAGTAATTACATCACTCGGGAATATCTTAGACGGTAAATAATCAATTAAATACACATCTGCATTAATCAATTTTGCGCCAGTTATCAATTCGATAAAATGCACTATCTTCCCTACATATGTAGCTAATAAAAGCCCTAACCCTGTCCCACTGACTGTGCCAATGATTCCTGACATACCACCTTGTAAGATAAATATCTTCATAATACTCCCTTTACTTGCACCCATAGTACGTAAAATGGCTATATCTGATTTTTTTTCATTAACTGTCATTACTAGCGTTGATACCAAATTAAAGGCTGCCACCGCTATAATTAAAGTTAAAACCACAGACATCATTTTTTTCTCCATATCCACCGCAGTAAAATAATTTTTATGTTGATCTACCCAATCACTTACTAACAAGTTATCTGGTAGTATGCTACCTAACTGGTTTTTTATCTCTTGAGTTTTCATAATATCATTAACCTTTAAACGAATACCACTAACAGCATCACCCATTTTAAATAATACTTGTGAATCTTTTAAGTTAATAAAAATTAATTGGCTATCGTATTCGTACATATGCGTATTAAAAACACCTGTAATAGTAAACCGTTTAAGACGTGGAATCACTCCCGCAGGAGTTGACTGTCCATCTGGTGTGATAACTGTGATTTTATCCCCCATTGTAACTCCCAGTAAACGAGCTAAATCTTGCCCTATCACTACATTAAATTCACCCTGCTTTAGTGAATCAAATTTACCCGATATCATTTGATTACCTGTATTATCCACGGATTTTTCGATATCTGGATCAACACCTCGAACTAAAACACCATTTACATTACCATCAAAAGATAATAGCGCCTGACCATCTACATAAGGAGCAGTAGCTACTATTTGTTTATTTTCTTTAGATGTTAGTGCGATTGATTGCCAGTCATTTAATTTACCCGTAGGATCCATTATCTGCATATGTGCCGATACACCAATTATTTTTTGCCGAATCTCGTGTTGAAAACCATTCATAACCGACAATACTGTAATTAGAACCGCAACACCAAGCGCAATACCTATTATTGACACCAAAGAAATAAACGAAACAAAGCTATTTTTTTGTTTAGCTCGTAAATAACGCATTCCAACCATTAGTTCAAATTTACTTATCATATTTTACCTTAATTATACGGATTTATTAACTCATTGACGATTTTATGTAGATAATCTTTTAATTGTTGTGGATCTATTTCCATTAAAATTCCATCTTCAAATAAATCTTGTGCTATTTGTTGTAGCTCCTCAAGATTTTGCTGCATTACTTTGATTTTTTCGGTACAGGATACCTTTTCACCTGCTTTTGTATACCAAATTGGCGGATGTGGTCTCATCTATCGTGCTTTCGCATGCTTTTTAGCTTTACTTGTTTTTTTTGTATGAGATTTTTTTTGCGTAGTTGCAACCCTACCCCTCCTATGTTTTCTTGATACATGTGAACCACGCCTATTATGTGAGCGTTTTCCTTTAATATATCCACTAGGTAACGCCTGATTTCTCACATCCTCGAGATTTTCAACGTTTGAATTCCCCTCCTCATCAACACTCTCCCTAACAATACGCTTGATTCCATTCGTATGTGATTTCCAATAAGCGTTATACTCAGTGATTTGAATTCTTTCACCAGTTCTCGGTGATTGAATAAATTGATTGTTTCCGATATACATACCTATATGAGTATTACGTCTACCACCTATAGTATTAAAAAATATTAAGTCACCTGGTTGCAAGTCATCTGGGCTTACTTTGACTCCAACTCTTGACATTTCGGCCGCAGTTCTAGGTAATGTTATCCCCATCGATTTTTGAAAAACATAACGAATAAACCCGCTACAATCCATACCTGTTTCAGGTGTATTACCACCCCATTTATAAGAAATACCCATCAAACTCATTGCTTGAAGTAATATGCCTCCGATAGCATCATCTGATGCTGGTGCTACATTATCGGGATTATGTTTCTTAGTAGTGCCCTTTTCAATAATTTTATCTGATTTAACATTGTCACTTGCTTGAACACCAATCACTTCGGTTGTTACTATATCTGATGGTCTATTTTGACCAATACTTGTCGATTCATTTATATTTGTTGATTCGTTTATGTTATTTGACTCAGTTTGATCTGCCAGATCAGAGAGTTCATCCGCATTTGAAACTACAGGTAGTAGTAAAAATAAACAAAACATAAATATCATACCGATATTTTTTAACTTCATAATTAAATTTTCTCAATCTTCTATTCTGCCTATAATTGCGCT
>CAITEL010000398.1 GCA_903891375.1 uncultured Neisseriaceae bacterium | reverse complement strand
AATAAACCTGTGTCGTTATATCAAGTTACTAGTTGCCAAAAGCAATTAGAAGGTTCTTATTTAATAACTTATGTGATTAGTAGTGGTACAAGGCAAGTTACCTCATTGCATCCATATAAGGTTGGTGACACATATGATCCAAGACTGGAAACGCAAAGATAGATGAACAAATGAGAGTAATATTTATAGTTTAGTAGGTGCATATTTGAAAGACAATTCTCCAGAACGTTCTACCTCTGGGGAAATAAATACTTAGGTTAGTTATTTTACAAGGGAATGGGCCTGTTGTAATGTTAGGCTAATATGCATTTTCAATAGTAGATTCTCTTTTCTCGAATGAATGAGCAGATATCAACATTATTGCTGATAGTTAAACCTATTTAAAATGTTATATAATATACACCGATTTATATTTTTATTTAGGTTTTTATGATTAAATTTTTAAATAGTATACTTTTGTTATCATTGATAATTGTTATAACAGCATGCAATAATATAGGTAACTCCACAAATAACTTAAGTAGTGGTGGCTCATTTACTGAACACGAATTAGAAATAAGTTTAGCACACTTTGCACAAATGGATACCGCATTCAAAGATATACATAGTATTAAAGTTGCGATTTTAAATGAAAGAACACAAGAGTCCTTAGTGTTTGAGCTTCCAATTGATAAACCACTTAAATTGGCTGACAATCTTATTAATTTAAAAGATACATACACTATTATATCTAATGGTGTTGCAAATATTCTAAATGGTGCTTATTTTATAGGTGTAGATAAACATAAATATAAATTACCAGACTCAAAACAAATAAAAGTATATCTCACTGAAAGTTACTGCACTATTCCAACTTTGGTCAATATAGAAGGTACTTTTGAACAAGACATTATAGGAAAACTGTCAGTGATACCAGAAGAGTATAATCCAAGTATAGATATTGCACCAAATAATTTTGTGTATGTTGACCAACACCTAACATCTTCTTTATTTAAAAAACTTTTTTTTAATAAGCAAAAAGTTCATTTAATTAGTAAGGAGGTACAATCACCACATTCATTTAATATTTTACCACAACAATCAATTACGAATGATTTGCGGAATATTAGTATAGTGGTTGTTGAGCATAATATTTAACTAATCTTTCACGAAAACGTAAAAATAACAGCATATTCTTAAAATATTAGAATATTACATGCACAGTGAAGGTACAAGGATTTTTAAGGTGTTATAAACAGCATGATGCAATTTTTAAATATAGCCAAAATAGATCGAAGTAAGTTAATCTGGATTTTGGCGATGTTATATAATACATTGAATATATTATGTGATACATTGTTTTATCGTTATTATGAACTGAGTATATTTAATAGAAATTATCTTGTATATTGTGTTGTGTTTGTTTTCCCAATCTTATATATTATTAGTGATGTAATAGTTGTGCTTTCAGACCGTAAAACAAGTATTAAAATAATTTCTTTAGCTATTTTTTTGGATGGTATTTATTCATTAATTTCAAGCTTAATCGCAAGATTTAGTATTCCAAATAACTTATCAGGTATGCAACTACATACTACTATTTCATATAATGCAGTATCTCATGATTTATGGAGTCTATTTCTTTATTCATTATTTGCTACATTGATTGCTAATTTGTGTGAAATTATGCTTTTTAGTTTT
>CAITEL010000397.1 GCA_903891375.1 uncultured Neisseriaceae bacterium | reverse complement strand
TTTCTACACCACAACCCCAATTGGAAACCTTCCCCCCCCTCTCCTCATCCCGGTTCTCCATCCTCCCCATCTCTCCCGTCGGTCATCGTCAGGTACCCACACACCTCACCTCACCTCACCTCACCTGTCCACCTCCCCCCCACCTATCACCTCACCTACCTCACCTACTAACTCTCATTTAACATTTTAATCTGAGCCAATCCCGAGCCCATATATATATATTATATATGGGTTCGGGTCATGGCATTTGGAAACTTCAAATCTATGACAATTTGAAAAGTATAGGGGCTGTCTAAATTTGACAATTTTACTGTTTGAAAGCATAATTAATTTTCTTTTTTTTTATAGTATTAATTTTTGTAGCAATAACTAAAATATTTGTATTTGAACCAACAACAGTTATTAATTTCATATTTTTTTTTATACCATTTGGAATTTTATTTATTTTTTTCTCAAACCATTCCTCAACAAGTAATTCTGGATCTTCATCGTCAGATAATTCTATTTTTGGATAACCAAAAATATACGAATCATTTTTATCGTCAAGTATCATTAACATATATAATTGTTTATGATATCCTTCAGCATATGTATAACATTGTGCAGTTTCCACACCATCATCTAATAACACTGGTTTAAATGATTTATTATTTTCTATTGTTTTTGTTATTTCATAACATGTGTTGGCAGACGGATTATCTATTTTAACAGCCATATATTGAGTTTTATCATTTGGATTATTTTTTTTTATATTTGATATTAAATCTTCTATAGATGTTTTATCACCTAATATTATTATGCACAAAAAATCAGCAGTTATTTCAATAATAGTCACTTGATTATTCATCATACAAATTCTATAATAGTGTCATTCAAAATTTTTCAATAAAAAAGTTGATTTTTAAACTTTTTAATTAGTAAATCAATAGTTATATATTATCAAATACAAAATCATGGCTTCAGAACAATTGGTAAATACAACAGAACAAGAACAAACAAATAATACTAGATATGTAAGGCCATCAGTATCGTTTGCGAATATCAGTCCAGATGCATTACCGTTTTCATTTACTTTCAAATGTTCTATGTCATCCACTGGACAAGTAGTTCTTGGATTGAAACATTTAAATATGCAACTAAATGGTGAAGGTGAATATAAAGAAAATAAAAAAGTACCAACTAACCCATATCAAGAAAAATTATATCCAATTATGGAAAAACTAACAAGTGAAGTTGTGAATAAATATTATGAAAAATTTGTTACTGGTGTCACTGATCCAGTTACATTACAAGTATTCGGAGCAAATTTGAATGGAAATCGAAATACTGGTCAATTAAATAGACATATTCCATGCCGAGGAATTAATCATTTTGTAATGTATAGATATGTTCAATTTGGAGCATTGTTATCATTATTGCGATTTAGATTGGAATTTATTGCAAATAGAGACGCGTCTACGATTAGAAGATATCAAGAGAACAAAGAAGAACATGATAATTTTGAAGAACTGCGAACACGTGCAAAAGAATTTTGTGAATATATTGATCAAACTGTATCGACACAATGGAAAAACACAGTTGACGAACTAAGAATTCAATTTGCCACAAAACAAGAACCGCAAGAACACCAAGAACTTGCACAAGAACACCAAGAACGACGACAAGACACTCAAAGTGGTAATTATGGTCAACATAGACATAGATCACAATATCGAGGCAAATATCAAGGACAAGATCAAGGACAAGATCAAGGACAAGATCAAGGACAAGATCAAGGACAAGATCAAGGACAAGATCAAGGACAAGGACAATACACTCGAAGTGGTAATTATGGACAACATAGTCATAGATCACAATATCGAGACAAATACCAAGGACAATATCAAGATCGAGGTCAAGAACAATATCAATATCAATCTCAATCTCAAAATAGATTTAGATCGTATAGAACAAGACCACAATTTAATTCAAACAACAATGAAAATACTGAATCTCGAAATGATTGGCACATGGTTCGAAATAATAGAAGAACATATGGCAATGATAGACATTATCAAAATTTTAGATCACGAAGTGAATTTCAAAGTGATCCAAGAACAACACAACAAGGACAATACCAACAATATCGAACAAAAAAATATCCGTCTAATACTGAAAGTCAACGTTCAGAATTAACAAAATAAACATTCTTAAATTAAATTATTTTATTTTATTATTT
>CAITEL010000396.1 GCA_903891375.1 uncultured Neisseriaceae bacterium | reverse complement strand
GTTGCAGTAATATAAAAAATTTTTAACTCATTATTAAAATGTATATTTATAATTGAGATTATTTTTTTAGCTTCTTCTTCAGTTAATTGTAATAATTCTGGTTCAGAAATTAATAATCGATCCCTATCTGCTCTTAGATGTGTTGGTTGAGCAATTAAAAATGTTGAATATTCATTGCTTACACCTAATGTAATTGCAAAGTGTTGCGCCAAGTTTGTTTTAATATCTTTATATAACAGACCATACACAAGAGTACTATAGCTAAAAGCGTGACTCGTGACTTTAGCGCTTTTTAAGAGCTTATCAAAATTTTTTGTGTTGATATTAGAATATAAGTACTCAATATCACCCAAATCTTGCCATAATAATCCTGGTAAGATTAAATTAAGATTATGCAATATTAAAACTTCCCTCAAATACCGTGGTTGCTGTTCCAATCATCTCTAATTCATGTTTTTGATCCCAACGTATCGATAATTTTCCGCCAAGCATTGTAACATTAACTGGATCTTTTAACTCATTTTGGCTTACACCATAAGCAACAGTGGCACAAGCGCCAGTGCCACAAGCAAGGGTGAAACCACACCCACGCTCAAAAGTAACAAGTTTGATGTTGTTACTATCAAGTTTTATATAAAAGTTAACATTTACACCATTAGGAAAGTACCTTGAACTTTGAATGGCCTTTGCAATATCGGTTAAAGATTTTGTGTCGTCTAATTCATTTTCGCTAAACAATTTAATAATAACATGTGGGTTACCCATTGAAACAACTCCACAAATGATTTTTGTATGTTCTAAATCAAGTTCATAACTATTGATGGTGTTTTCTTTCTGAGTAAATGGTATCTCAGTTGGTGCAAACATGGGGGCGCCCATGCTTATATTTACTAACCCAGTTAATTGATTGATAGAACCAGTAATTTTTCTTGTATTTGTTAATAAGGTAATTTTTTTATTTGCTAAATTATATTTTTCAATAATGTATTTTACAACACACCGAGCACCATTACCACAATGTTCAGCTGCACTGCCATCACTGTTAAATACTGTATAATTATAAGTATTATCAGCATTGTCTATATGTTTAATCATCAAGAGCTGATCGCAGCCAATCCCTGTTTTTCGATTGCTTAGATATTGCACTAAAGACTCGTTGATTGGTAAGGTTTGTGTTGTTTGGTCTATTATAATAAAATCATTTCCCAAGCCGTGCATTTTTGTAAATTGTACAGTTGTCATTAGTTTAACTTATTTCTTTATAAATTGATGTGGTTAAATATTTAATTAATTCGTGTGCCACATCTTGAACTGAATTAACAGGTTTTAGTTCATGTAATTGTATAACTTTTAGGTTAGCATACCCACACACATTAATATAGTTAAATGGAGTCGTATCCATTTTAACATTAAAGCTAAGGCCATGATAAGTGCATCCTTTACGTACTTTAAGTCCCATTGAAGCAATTTTTTTGCTATTAATATATACTCCAGGTGCATTTCTATCGCCGTTTGCGATTAAATCATACGAGGTGAGGTAATTAATTACGCCATTTTCGATACGTGTCACAAGTTCACGAATAGATAAATCGATACGTTTAATATCAATTAACATGTATACAATAACTTGTCCTGGTCCATGGTAGGTTACTTGTCCACCACGATCACAGTGGATAATTGGAATATCGTGTTCTATGTTTATAATGTGTTCTTTTTTTCCAGCTAATCCTAAGGTAAAAACTGGAGGGTGTTCTAGTATCCAAAATTCATCAGCAGTATTTTCAGAGCGGTTGTCTGTAAATTCTTGCATTTGTTTCCAAGTTGTAGTGTAATTACACATCCCTAGATTTTTAATAATAAAATTCTGGAACATATTACAAAGTAATCTTTACTAAATTATTTTTATTTAAAGCTATATAAATATTATCTAATTGTATTTGTGATTGTGCCATAATAGTTGCAGTTACAGATAGATAATTTCCTTGTTTGCTGGTTTTAATATGAACATCATTGTTTGGGTTAAAATCATCTATATTGCAATAATTAGAAATAGTATCAATAACTTGTTGCGTAAAATTACCATTATTTAAACCCATTACTTTTATAGGGAATAAACACGGAAATTTTAATAGAGATTTTTTGGTCATAGTTTTCCTCATAATTAGTTATTTTTTACCTCAATGGTATTCTTATCCACATTAGGCAGTGGAGGTAGTTCTTGTAAAGAGCTAATTGCTAATTCATCTAAAAATTTATTAGTAGTAGCCAGTAATTCAGGACGCCCAGGTGCTTCTTTATTGCCTATTACTTCGATCCATCCACGTTCAATTAATGTTTGTATAACATTACCATTTACAGTAACTCCACGTATTTCTTCAATTTCACTACGAGTAATTGGTTGTCTGTAAGCAATAATGGTAACTGTCTCTAAAACAGCACGAGAATACCGTGGTGGTTTAACCTGATAAATTTTATTCAGATATGGTTGAAACTCAATGCGTGAGCGTACACGATAACCATTGTTTAACCTGAGTAACTCTAGACCTCTTTCAGTATATTCTTGGGCTAAGTTTAAAATAATTTTTTCAATTAAATTATTGTCAATCTGTTTGTCAAATGCTAATGCGATTTGGTTTACACTTAAAGAATCTGTTGCTGTCATTAAGGTGACATCAATTATTTGTTTTATATTGGTTAATTCTAAGGAGTCATTTATATTGCTCATAATTTGCTACGTCAAAAATTGAATAAATCTATACTCATCGTGTCAGACTTCATAAAAATGCCCCTAAAGGACGTCTATGTACATGTCATCGCATTTTATTTCAGTCATTCGCACCCAGCCATTCAAATACTTCGAGTATATGCTAAGTTAAAACTAATATTATATCACTTTTTGACATCTCAAGTTGAATTAAACCTTCTTTGGTGAGTTCTAAAATGGCTACAAAATTTACTACAACATGGCTAATACTGCATATTTCTTCAAACATAGAAAAAAAACTTGCAGTTTTATGGGTTGAAAGTTTACGTAAAATTATTGTCATATATTCTCTAACTGATAGTTCTTGGCGTTCAATATTATGTTCGGTGTTTCTAGTAATTGCTTGTAATAAAACACGTTGCCATGCATTTTTTAAATCTTCAATACATACTTTAGGTAATATAGTAAAGGTTGTGTTTAGTTCAATATTTACCCATTGATAATCTCGATGTAATAAGGGCATCTCACTTAGGCTTATGGAGGCTAGTTTAATTTTTTCGTATTCTAATAATTTTTGAATTAATTCATTTCGAGGGTCTAAGTTAGATTGTTCTTCATCTTTTTCTGTTTTTGAGGCTGGTGGTAACATCATACGTGATTTTATGGCCAATAATGTTGCTGCCATTAGTAGGTATTCGGCGGCTAAATCGATATTTATTGTTTGCATTGCATTGATATAAGTAATATATTGATCCGTGATATTAGCGATAGGTATACTTAAAATATCTAAATTTTGTTTGCGTATTAGATATAATAGTAAATCCAGAGGTCCTTCAAACATTTCGAGAAATATTTGTAGAGCTTCTGGGTCAATATATAAATCTTTGGGTAAATCAACTACGTCGAGGTTATTTACTCGTGCAATTACTTGTTGCATAATACCCTAATTTTTGTTGCAAGTAAGGTGATTTTATCAAAAGCATTATTCTTAATATACTCTTCAGTAATCAAAAAAGAGCAACCAATACCAGCAACATTAGGTAATTGTAAGTATTTGTTAGCATTTTCCATGTTAATTCCACCAGTAGGGCAGAATTTAACTTGAGAAAACACTGAGGAATATGATTTTAAGGTTGTGAGACCATTAAAACTCTCGGCAGGGAAAAACTTTAAATATTTAAAGCCATGGTTTAGTGCGGTTATGATTTCAGTGGGTGTGATTACACCAGGAATAAATGGTATATCATAATTTTTGTTGACTTGAGCTAATTCATGGGTCAACCCAGGGGATACAATAAACTTACTGCCATGTTTTATAGCTTTATGGTAATCATCTTCGGTAATGATAGTGCCAGCACCAACGAGCATTTCAGGTACTTCATTGGATATTTTTTCTATTATATTTAGTGCATTTGTAGTTCTAAGTGTTACCTCCATAATGCTAATGCCACCAGCAAGAAGCGCATTAGCGACAGCTACCGCACTAGATATTTCATTTAGAACTACAACTGGTATAATTTGGTTTCTTGAAAAAATATTTTCACAAGTAAGAATTTGTGTCATTGGTGTCCCCCATAAAATTGTTATTGTAATTGGTTCATGCTGATCTCACAATCATCACAGCGGTTAATATATAAAATAACAGCTTGGCGAAAGTAGTCATAAATTTTTAAGTTAGTGCTTTGTGTTTCGAGTGCGTGTTTTAAGTTATCCGAAAAGCGAACAATAAAGTTACCACTAATAAATAAATCTGCGGAAATATAACTACATGTTTGTTTAAAATTTCTAAATTCAATAATTGTGTCCATGATGCCTCCCGTTTTATAAAAAATTAGTGCGATTCATATATCATAAAGACAAAAACAATTAATCTGGATTAAAGAACTAATGTAACGATCCGCAATACTATATTCAAACAGATTCAAGTTCCAAGTTTGTGGCTAAGCTTCTTGCTGACTACCTGTGGGTGCCATATGTAACGCCTTCTTGGATCTGTTTGAGTATAAGAGGTTACTAATTTATTTTCTTCTCCTGTAAAAAAGATTGGGGTTTTATTGCTAAAATCGGAATTGATAAATATCCCATTATGCCACAGATTACACTGACAAAAATTGGCCCTGCAGTTAAGTTTACAGTTTTAATAAAGAACTCAATAACTAGTGGGCCAAATCCACCGACAAGAGCAAACGCTAAATTATATGCAATGCCAACACCAGTTAGCCGAATTTTTGTGGGGAAAGCTTCGCAACTAATACGCATAAATAATCCTGATGCCATAGACACAATTAAAGAGATTGTAGCTATGGCTATAAATAATAATGCTGTATTATGTAATTGCATCATATGAAATGCCGGGTAACTAACTATGATTAAACTAATGGCAAGTCGTTTATAAAGCTTTAAGTAATCAATATAATCAGATGCCCAAGAGGTAAGTATTACCCCAAATACATTAATAATTGAACTTACAATCATAATAGAAGAAATCAATCGAATATTATACCCTAAATAATGTGTCAAGTATTTAGGTAAATACAATGAAATGATGGCTCCATAAAGTGCTACTAAGCTAATGCAAAATAATGAACCAACGACATTACGTAGATGATTTTGTAGAACTTCTTTCAATGGAAATACTTCCTTTTTAGCTAGCTCTTGAAACATAAATGTTTCTTTTAATCGAGACCTAATATAATAGCTAATAAATGCAACAAATGAACCACTTATAAATGCGGCACGCCAAGCGTAACTTCCAAAGAAATGGCGTAAAATCATACTCATTATATCACCAAGAAAAAACCCTGATAACACTAAGCCAAACATTATACCTAGAGCAAGACCTTTTTTTCTAATGATTCAAAAACAAAAACAACAGCACTTGGTAGCTCACCACCTAGAGCAAATCCTTGTACGATGCGTAAACCAATAAATAAAATAGTGGCATAAATTCCTATTTGGTTATATGTAGGCATGATACCCATGAGAAAAACACAAGCACCCATGATAAAAATTGTCATTGAAAAACTGGTCTTACGTCCACGGGTATCACCTAACCAGCCAATAATTATACCACCTAATGGTCGAATTATATAAGCTACAGAGAAGACGGCGATAACCAGAATATTTTTTAAAAAAGGTGAGCTGATTTGATTAAAAAACATATTACTAATTTGATCGGAGAATAAAATATACAAAATAAAGTCGTAAAATTCTAATAATCCACCTATACCAGAGAGTAGGGAGATTTTTAATATGTTTTCTTTCATTTTATTTTATTGCTCCAAGTTATTATTAATTAAGTGTTGCATTAATGCCCACGCTACATGCTCTTTTACCATCTCTGATGGATAATCAAGCCTACTTTTTAAGGCTGTAACAATTTTTTCATTTGTAGGTGCGTTACCCAAAGCAATAGCTACATTTCTAAGCCAAGCATCATAGCCAATTCTATAAATTGCTGAGCCTTGCATTTTTTCCATCCAAGTATTTTTTGTCCATAAAAATGCGGTTATGACATCTAAATTATCTAAATTATTGCGAGTTGCAAAATCTTTAAATGTACTAAGTTTACTAAATTTATTCCATGGGCATACTAGTTGGCAGTCATCACACCCGTAAATACGGTTGCCGATAGCTTTGCGGTATTCTATAGGAATACTTCCCTTATTTTCTATCGTCAAGTATGAAATACATTTTGTGGCATCTAAAACATATGGTGCAATAAATGCATTTGTTGGGCACGCTACCATACATTTTGTACAAGATCCACAATGTGCAGTTGTAGGTGAGTCAACTAATAGGGGCAGATTAGTAAAAATCTCTCCTAGAAAAAACATGCTACCTTGTTCTTTATTTAAAAGTAGAGTATTTTTCCCTCGCCAACCAGACCCTGAATTCTTTGCTAATTCTATTTCCATAATTGGTGCGGAGTCAGTAAACACTCGGTAATCAAATTCAAAATTATACTGAGCAATGTGCTGTTTAATCCAATTACTATAAAGCGTTAGTTGTTTTCTTAATACTTTATGATAATCACGTCCAAGAGCATAAGAAGATACATAGGCCTTTGCGGGGTTTTGTAAGCGTTCTTGATGATAAGAAACTATTTTAGTTAAATACGACGCCTTCACGCATATTATAGACACAGTTCCGTTATGTAATAATTCAGGATGAAAACGTAACTGAGTATTTCGAGCTAAATAATCCATATCACCATAAAATTTATTATTTAGCCAATCAGTAAAATCTTGCTGTGCGGTAGCATCAACTTTAATGCTGGCTATTGTTGCTTCAATAAATCCAAATGCAGTTGCTTTATCTTTAATTTCTTGAGTGAGTTGAGAATAGTCCAATATATTTTTTAC
>CAITEL010000395.1 GCA_903891375.1 uncultured Neisseriaceae bacterium | reverse complement strand
TGCACAGGGAGAACTTATTGACTATTTGATGTTGTCAGAAGGAGGTATTTTGTGGACTCAATATCAAGAAGATTACCAGAGAGGATGAGGGCTGCATGGTGGGACAGACCTGAAACTCGAATGTTTAATCATGTGGTACAAATGCTTATCCAACAACCGATGGAGCCTTTTGTTTCTTAATATCTGATTTTGTCGCTTTTTGGATGCGATTTAATTGATACGCCTCACGTGGAGTTACAAAAGTAATCGCAACACCTTTATTACCAGCACGACCTGTTCTACCTATACGATGGACATAACTCTCAGTTTCATTAGGTATAGAATAATTAACCACATGTGTCAAATTACTTACATCAATACCACGAGCAGCAACATCTGTTGCAACTAATAATGTAATACGTTTATTTTTAAAACTAGTTAAAGTTTTATTTCTAATTGCTTGAGTAATATCCCCATGAATAGCATCAGCTGCATAACCACGTGATTTCAAATGCTCACTAACCTCATCTACTTCATGCTTAGTTTTAGCAAATATGATTCCATAAAAATCTCTCTCGAAATCTAACACTCTACATAAAGTTTCAAATTTATCAGATTCTCTAACTTCAAAATATATTTGTTCAGTTAACGCTGTAGTCTCTTCTTTATTTTCTACTTTTAATGTTTTATATTCACCCATATATTTTTTAGCTATAGCTAAAATAGAACGAGGCATAGTTGCAGAAAAAAATAGCATTTTTTGTGTATCATTGGTATGTTTTAATATTTTTTCTATATCGTCAACAAAGCCCATGTTAAGCATTTCATCCGCTTCATCTAAAACAAAAAATTCTAATTTTGTTAAATTAAGGACTTTACGTTCCATTAAATCCATAATTCTACCAGGAGTGCCAACTACAATATCTACTCCTCGTTTTAAGTTTTTCATTTGTTGGTCTATTGATTGACCACCATAAACAGGTAATACTCGTAGTCTTTTTTCACCAATTAGTGAATAAATTTCATCAGACACTTGTATTGCTAACTCACGAGTAGGAGCTAGAATTAACGCTTTAGTAACACCATTTTCTGGGATAATAGTTTCAATAATTGGAATACCAAAAGCCGCAGTCTTACCCGTACCAGTTTGCGCTTGGCCAATAATATTTGTATGTTCATGTAAAAATTCTGGGATAACCAGTGCTTGTATTGCACTTGGTATTTCAAAACCTTTTTTTGCTAATGAATTAATTGTTGATTCACTCAACCCGAAATCTTTAAAAGTTTTTTGCATTTATTTACCTAAATAAATTTTTTAAATATCAAACAGCACCAGCTATAATTAGTATATTTTTAAGTTAAAATAAGATTCAACTTTAAAATTAATACACAACCTATTAAATAATGCTCAAATAATACCGAAACGTATTTTTGCTTAATACAATATAATTTTATTAATAAATTAGAAAATCACACGAAAGAACTAAGCCATCGGATGCTTACTGCATTACAGTTATAAAAGTAGCTATTGATACAAGATATTTAAAATTAATTAAATTGCTCGCACAAACTCAAACACTAAATCTTGACACTTTTATGAAACTATAAAGAGAACACAACAATAGACTCAGGATTTGAAAATTGCGAAAAAGAGTCCCCGCACGTGCCGTATGCTAATATTTTGATGAACCCAATTTAACTTAGAATAAGACTGCTTACAGATTCGGGGCCATTTTATAAAAACAGCACACTCCCACTGTATGGAAGCTGTCTTGAAAAAATTCATCAACGGTTCAAAAATATTAAATCAACTACGCGAGCACAACAGGAACATAGTGCTATTATACCATAATTCACAAAAATAATGTAAGTTATTTGTATTTTTTACATGTTTAACATAATTAAACTACCACACCACACTCAAATAGGCTGGGAATGAACGCATCTAGCTTTATGTATAAAATAAAAAAAGCCAGTTAAAATTTAATTTAACTGGCTTTTTTAATAAGGGGAACTTGGCAATGTCCTACTTTCGCATGGATAAATCCACACTATCATCGGCGATGAAACGTTTCACTGTCCTGTTCGATATGGGAAG
>CAITEL010000394.1 GCA_903891375.1 uncultured Neisseriaceae bacterium | reverse complement strand
TGATACAATAAATGAAAATGATTTTAAAAAATATTTTAAACTTTTGATCCTTGAAATTTATAAAAATAATTTTAGGTTTTTTGTATGTCTAAATTTTAGAGATTTAGATTTTAGCGATTGTGTATTTGAAAATTGTAATTTTGAATGTAGTGGTTTTAAGGGTGCAAATTTATCTAATGTAAAATTTATTAATTGTGACCTTACGTATACTAATTTTAGTGGTTGTTATTTTGATAACACAGTAATGGATAAATGTATAATAGATGCGACAAAATTATCGTCTCCTTCAGCATTATTCAATCTTAAAATTACTAATGTAAGAGGCCCAAATGAATTGTGCTTTAAAAATAACCATGAAGTGTGGACTCGGCAGTTAATTTTTAAATTAAGTAATGATTTCAACTTACCATCTAATGTAAACATATATGAACGGTTTTTTGCGTTAATCAAAAAATCATCAATTCTTGGAAAGGGTACAATGCAGGTTGAAGGTCATAAATTGGTTAATTTAATTTGTCCAATTACGCTTATGCGTCCTGAAATTAATGATTTATGTATAGTTAAATATCCTACGGAAATATTTAAGTTTTATAGTTGTAACGCCTTATGGCAACATAGTTTAAAGATAGATAATGGTATGTGTCCATATAAAGAAAAATATAGTAATTTAGAAGTAATTTCAATTGAATATATAGTAGAAAGATGGTTAGAAAATGAATAATAATGCTTTTAATAGCTTTGATATAAAACGGAAAGATAGATTCTGTGATCAATATGGAAATCTGGACCCTAATAAAAATAAAAATCAGGATTTTAACTCAGGAATTCAGTACATTAAAAACAAATTTCATAATGAACATAAGAATATGCACAATTTTTTTACATTCTGTTTACAACATATAGATTCTACGGAACTAGAATATTCGTGGTTAAATGAATTGGCTAAAAATAAAAAAGGTTCATTATTTCCTGTTAGTTATCCCCAAGGATTTGTAGAAATTTTGGGTTGTGGCTTAATTATGGAGTTACAAGATAAGGCGTTTGATAATAAAGGTAACTTTAATATAGGTTTGTTTAAACAAAAACTACAAAATGCGATAGATAGAACAAAACCAGATGATAAGATGAGAACAAAATTAATATATTTACAGAAACATATGAATTTTGATTATTTAAACAATATTACTAAATCCAACAATACTGTTTCATTTGGGGTAGATAAATGGTATCATAAAGAAAAAAAATACATATGTACCATGGAATTAAATCCTGTTAATAATGTTGATAATCCTAATGAAGTAGTGGTTAATAAATCAGTTATAATAAATAAGATTAAGAAACAAAGTTCTGCTAAAAAGATAAAAAATGAAATTGTTGAAAATTTAGCTCATTTATGTGAGCATTCTAATGTGGTTTTGCGTACTTTTGGTGGATCTTTACCAAACAATTTGGTATATGCTATAAATATACTATTAGATAAGCAAATTGAAGAATTAGACAGTAATGTGTTAGGTGTTGTTGATCCTTCTACTCGTGAAAATATGTGTGGTCAATTGTTATTTGATATAATAGTAGAATATGAAGGAAAGAGCGCTTTGGTTGTAAGTACTGGTATCACACATGCAAAACAAATAGCAATTTTATGTAAAAATTCAATATCTACGCAACATTTTATCAGTTATAGCCAAAATGGTTATGAAGCAAAATACTTTGATGTAGACACTTACATAAACTCCTTATTTGTTCCCGAAAATGTTAATAACAAAACAACTATTAACTTTGTTAAGAATCATAGACTTATTGACCAACAAGAATGGTACGATGGTTTTAGTGATGAAAATAACTATAAATATGGTAACGTAATTAATGGATTTGCACAAGAACTGTTTTTTGTCAATAAATTAGCACAAGAATTTGCTAAGGTAAAGAATGATGAGCAGAATTGGCCTGCAGATTTATTGAAGGCATATAATAGTATATCTACAGAATTTAAAAGACGTAAATTATATTTAGGGTCTTTAGCAAATACGATAGAGGATAAGAAAAAGAAGATAAAGACGATAGAGAATGAGATAAAGACGATAGAGAATAAGAGTAAAGTAGCAGGCGTGAGAATGAAATTACAGAAAGATTTAATTAAATCACGGGAAGATTTAATTAAGTTACAAGATACTTATAATAAATATAATCATTCTGATTGTAGTAAAGAATTAAATGATTTATATACTACTGTTTTTCAATTGTATAATAATTTGGTGGGGGATGGATTTACTCCTTTGGA
>CAITEL010000393.1 GCA_903891375.1 uncultured Neisseriaceae bacterium | reverse complement strand
ATTAAAGAAGCAACTTATATAATTAAAAAACTAAAATTAGCTCATTATATAACAATAGCTAATTTACCTGTTACAAAAGAATCTTTTACTATTATACGTGCGCCACATGTAGATAAAAAAGCACGTGAACAATTTAAAATTGAAACACATAAAGCACACATATATTTAAAAGATGTAAATATTTTTGAAAATAATCCAATTTATAAAACTTTACCATCATTTCAAAAACTTAATACTTTAAATAAAAAAAATGAAGTAAAAATTTTGTTATTTAATTATTTTCAACAAGTAATTAATTCTGTATTACCCGCGGGTATTAAATATACTTTTACTATAGGTTGGCTTTTAAATACACAAGATCAAGAACATAGCTTAAAATATAAAGATAAAACTAAAAAACAATTAAAAAAAAATGTATAAAATTAAGTGGTGGTAAAAATATGAATGTATTAGTGTTGGCTCCACATACCGATGATGGAGAATTTGGTTGCGGTGGAACTATTGCGCGATTAATTAGTGAAGGGGATAATGTTTTTTATGCGGCTTTTTCTGCTTGTAAAGAATCAGTGATAAATGGTTTTCCTAAAGATATATTGGTAACCGAGGTGGTGTCAGCAACAAGTAAATTAGGTATAAAGCCAGAAAATTTAATATTGTATGATTTTGAAGTAAGAACATTTAATTATCATAGGCAAGAGATATTAGATAAGTTGATAATGTTGCGTCAGAAAATTAATCCTGATATGGTTTTTTTACCATCAGAAAATGATATTCATCAGGATCATCATACGATTGCTGTTGAAGGGATTAGAGCTTTTAAAAACACGTCAGTTTTAGCCTATGAAATTTTGTGGAATAATCTATCTTTTAATACTAGAGCTTTTTTTCATTTAACGCAGGAGCATTTGAGTTGTAAAATTGAAGCGCTAAAAGAATATAAATCGCAAGCACATAGACCATATGCTAATGAAGATTTTATTAGAAGTTTGGCAAAGACACGTGGAGTGCAAATTGGAAGTGATTATGCAGAAGTTTTTGATGTTGTTAGATGGGTAATAAAATGAAATTACATGATTTAAGTAAGTTAGATAATTCAATAGAAGTTATTGGTAGGTCCGATAATAATATAATTAAGGTTTTACCACTTTTGAGTAATTCTCATATGCAAGATACGATTACTTGGTGTTCATTAAAAAATATTGAATTACTTCATCGAATCCATAATACAAATATAATTATAGAGAAAACGGTAAAGGTAAATGAAATCAATAATCATTGTAACTATATTCTATGTAATAATCCACGCCGTTTATTTCAGTTAATGATTATTAGTTTTTTTGTACCAGAAACTGAAAAGATTATTGCCCACAGTGCTAAAATTGCCAGTACCGTGCAATTAGGTGAAAATATAAGCATAGGTGAAAATGTTGTTATTGAAGATGGTTGTATAATTGGTGATAATGTAGTTATAGACCATGGCACGGTGATAAAAAGAAAAACTCAAATTGGTAATTACGTAACAGTTGGCTGTAATTGTGTGATAGGTGGATGTGGTTGTGGATATGAAAAAAATGAATCAGAAATGTATGAGCTTATTCCACATATTGGTAATGTAATATTAGAGGATTATATTGAAATTGGACAAAATAATTGTATTGATCGTGCCGTATTAGGTAGTACAATTGTCCATAAAAATGTTAAAACAGATAATCATGTACATATTGCACATGGTGTTGAAATTGGGGAAAATACAATATTGACTGCACATGTTATGATTGCTGGAAGCACACGTATTGGTCAAAATGTTTGGGTTGGGCCATCTGTTGCAATTATTAATAATGTAAAGATTGGGAATGGTGCGTATATTGGTTTAGGTGCCGTAGTTATTCGTGATGTTTTAGATAATACTGTGGTGGTTGGTAATCCAGCAAAAGAATTAGTGAAGAAAGAATAATATTTGTGAAAAAAATTCTATATTTAGCTAATAATGCAGATAAGTTAAAAAATAAAATTTATGCCCAATGTGCTGGATTTGAAGCAAATAATATGAAATGCGATGATACTTTATTCAATTACTCATTAACTATTAAAGATTTAATTGCAATGTTTAAATTGCGTTATTTTATTAATAAATATGATTTTGTTTATGTTCGGATGCAATCACTCTTTTTATTATTTTATCCTTGGTTATTTTGTTGCCAAAAAACAAAAGTTATATTAGAAATACCAACTCCAATTTCAGTAATGATTCATGAGATACGAATAGGTCGTAAACCATATGTTTTACAAATTATGTATAGATTATGGTTAAAAATTTTTTTAAAACTAGTATTAAGGCACGTATATAAGATTATTGAGTATTCAGATGAAAAAAATAACACTATTTTATACTATAAACAAAAAATTATTCAAATAAATAATGGTGTTGATTTTCCCGAAAAATATGGAGTTGATGAAGTATATTTAAGACTAAAACAATTAAATATTAACACATCTGCTAATGAATTAAATTTAATAATGGTAGCAAATTTACAAGAAGCTCATGGTTTAGAACGTGCAATATACGGATTATACAATTATTATAAAAATAATGAAGTTACAAAAAAAATTACTTTGACTGTTATTGCTGGAGAATGTCAAATATTAAATAAAAACCGTGAGCTGACGAAAAAATTAAACATAATGAATAGAGTAATATTTATAACAGATGTAATTGATATTAAAGAACTTACAAAATATTATCAGAAAGCGCATATAGGTTTGGGGGCAATGGGGAGTTATCTTAAAAATATTAAATATGGTAGCGCAATTAAAGTTAGGGAATATATTCTTTTGGGGTTACCAGTTGTACTTGATTATCATGATTATGATGTGTACGATTTAGATTTTGTATTACAAATTAAAAGTTCAGATACGCCACTCGATATTAATGAAATTATTAATTTTTATGATAAGTTAATAAGAAAGTATCAATTCGAATTATCATTTTATATCTATAGATTTGCGATAAATAATTTACTTTGGTCAAAAAAATTTAAGCCATTAATCGATATATTGGATAAATGAAGTTATGGAGTTTAAAATTAATATTGAACGTCTTATTTTGTGTTTGCAGACTGTTATAATATTGTCAACAGCGTGTTTATTATGTTTCATCCTTTGGGCATGTTTTCGAGGTATCGATTTAACTGATGAGGGTTCTTATCTATTATTTACTAATTATCCTTCTGATGTTATGGCAACGACAAGTTTTAGTGGTGTATATTTACATCCTATTTTTAATTTATTAAATTATAATATTGCATATTTACGAATATTTGGTGTTATTTTTTCGATCTTTTCAATTTTTGTCTTTTTTTATGGATTTAAACAATTATTAATGCGATTTTTTAACAGTAAACAATGGTTAAATGCAATTACTTTATTCTGTGTTGTATTTATTATTAATTCGTTACAGTATCTTTATCCATTAACTCCTAGTTATAACACATTAAATAATTGGT
>CAITEL010000392.1 GCA_903891375.1 uncultured Neisseriaceae bacterium | reverse complement strand
GAAATGATAATTGAGCGCTATATCTTTAGAAAATGTTTATTTAATACTTTTTTAGTATTGTTTGCCTTTGTGGTATTATTTTCTATATTTACAATTTTGGGTGAAGCATCAAATATAGGCAAAGGTAATTTTACTACAGCTTCGATGTTAATTTATGTTACCGCACTACTTCCTAGTTCGACATATTTATTAATGCCGTTAGCTGTGCTAATTGGCGTAATGTTAGGTATGCTTGGTTTAGTTAATTATTCTGAATACGCTATTATGTTAACTAGTGGGTTTTCATTAAAACGTGTTATCGGAGTACTGTTTGTTTTTGGTATGGTGTTTAGTCTATTCACCTTTACTTTAGGGGAATTTGTGTCACCATCAGCATCACATTTTGCTAAAGTATACAGAATGACTAAATTAAAAGAGTTAGTCTCAACAAACTTACACTCAGGTATTTGGAGCAAAGATGGTCAGAATAGTTTTGTAAATATTAAACAAGTTATGCCCGACAATACTATTTTAGGGGTAAATATATTTAACTATGATAATAAACTTGATTTAATATCTTATATTAATGCTGACGAAGGTGTTTTTGATAACAATTCTAAAACTTGGCGACTAAAAAATGCCACTTTAGAGGACTACACCGAACAAAATATTAATAGAAAACATGTAGATACTTATACATGGAAAACATCAATTGACCCATCGTATTTTAATGTATTGGTAATAGCCCCCGAAGATATGTCAGCATTTAGTTTACTTAAATATATGGACCATTTAGAGGAAAATAACCAATCAGTTAATCGTTATGAGATTGCCTTTTGGGGAAAGCTCATCTACCCATTAGCTTGTTTATCTATGGCATTACTTGCTATTGCGTTTATTCCGAATAATCGACGTAACATAAATTTAAGCACGAAATTATTTGCTGGAGTTATCATTGGACTCTCGTTCTTCTTTCTCTCCAAATTAATTGGTTATATGGCAGTGTTGTTTGCATGGAATGCTATTTTATCGGCAACTGGTCCAACAGTGTTATTATTTGTTTTCGGATGGTATTTTATTTTACGTAAAGAATAAATTGCAACTACTTTGCATGCGTAAGTATATCTAAATGTTTTGATGGTTTATGTATAACATATACGCGGCATCATCAAAATATGACGAGGTAATTGCTGCAGATGAGTAGTTTAAAATTTATAACCAAGTGTGAGACCTATATACGGCATTGTAGATGACCCACTCCTTAAATTGGTTAAAGGTGTGCCATTTAATGACGTGTAGTTAGCAAAACTCGTTGAAGAGTATAATAAACCTGTATTAAGTCCAACTAACCATTTGTTCTCTATATTATATAAAAAATCATTTTCGATACCGAAACTAAATATACTAATTTGATTACCAATTTGGTTATTACAAATTGAGGTATTATATTGACAATTTACATTATAGTTAGCACCTATTGAGTTTTGCATATTAACTAAAGTTATTGATTGAAAGTTTTTAGCTATATTTAAAACTGCACCAGCGGAGACACCTAAATAAGGGTTGCTAGATGATCTTGTATAAGAATTTATACCTTGTGGGGCACCTGCATCAGTTGAGTATATGGTATCTGAATTGCCACTGGAGTAGCCAAATCTAACACCAGCTATAAATGGCGAACTATCAAAATTATATAACACAAGTGTATTGTATGTAACAACAGGTATTATTGTGTTTTCTAGTACACTTATACCGTAATTTAGTTGAGGCATTAAGTATATAGTACCACAATTACCAAGTTGGGTTAAGCTAATAGATGATATAACTAATAATAGAGCTTTACTGTTAAGATTTTTTTTCAAAATAAAACATCCTCATAATATAAGTCATCAAAATATGACGAGGTAATTGATGCAGGCGTAATTCCAACTACTTGCATGCGCAATTATATCTAAATATTTTGATGGCGCCGTGTATTGAACATACATAAGTCATCAAAATATGACGAGATAATTGATGCAGGCGAGTAGTTAAACTAATCTATCTTTGGTTTTTTATAATACCCCAGTTTAAATATATAAATAAAATAACTAACAATAGCGTAAAACACAAAAAATAAAAATATTACTAATTCTGGGTACAATACAAGTAAAACAACTAAGAGTAACGCAATAAGTAATGCTCTAAATCGTGCTCGATGATGGAAGTGAAACTCTTTAAAACTATAAAATTTTACATTGCTTACCATAGAAAAAGCACAGAATAATGTTACAAAAGCACCTAGCCAGATATAAAAATTACTAGTTAACTGATAGGTATGGCACAACCACACATAGCCAACCACTATTGGTGCTGAAGATGTTGATGATAACCCGATGAAATATCTTTTATCTACCACATTAAGCATGGTATTAAAGCGTGCTAGTCTAAGCGCAACGCATGCCGCATATATGAAAATAGAAATACTACCAATTTTACCTAATGAGTGTAGATTCCAGTTATAAATAATCAATGCTGGTGCTATACCAAAATTAAGCATATCTGATAAGCTATCTAGTTGTGCACCAAACGGGGATGATGTATGTGTTAGTCGGGCAACTCTGCCATCTAGACTATCCAAAACCATCGCCATAAATATAAGGTACGCAGCTTTTACAAATCTACCGTCATCTGAAGCAAATATTGCAAAGAACCCTGCACACATGGCGCCAAGAGTTAAAATGCTTGGAAGTAAGAATATAGGTGAACCTTTAGGCGGTTGATTAAAAACCTGTCGCATAATACTAACCTTCTAATTTTGCTATAATATCTTGTGTCGCTTTTATTTTTTGCCCAATCGTTACACATGGTTTATAATTTAATGGCAAGTATATATCAACACGTGAACCAAATCGAATAAAGCCATAACGTTGCCCACGAGTTAAAAAGCTACCTACAGAAGTATAACACAAAATACGCCTTGCAATAAGCCCAGCGATTTGTACTACTGTTATTTTATCACCATTGGCAAGAGATAAAATCATGGCATTTCGTTCGTTTTCAACAGAAGCTTTATCAAAATCTGCATTTACAAATTTACCTGGGATATAGGTTAATTTTTCTACATTACCATCTGCGGGACATCTATTGGAATGAACATTAAATACATTCATAAAAATACTAATTTTTAATGATTGGGTACCTTGATAAACATCTAGACATGGCTCTACACAAATAATTTTACCATCTGCTGGAGATAAAATAATGTTAGGTTCTTTCGGGATAACACGTGGTGGATCCCGAAAAAATTGAACCACAAATATCGCAATTAAAATAAATGGTAGACCTAACCAAAAATTATACGAGGTTAGAATAATAGCAATCACAATGCTTAATACAATATAAAACCAGCCTTCTTTAGCCAAGAGTGGGTGAGGGTAGTACTTCAAAAAAATCTCCTAAAATATTAAACTACTAAGTAGTTACTCTAATTTAAACGTTTAATTAGTGCATCTAATGCACTACTTTCGTTAATTTGTG